>DASTWJ010000213.1:0-30276 GCA_035776695.1 Bacilli bacterium | reverse complement strand
AAAGAAGTGCCGGCCGAGCAGATCGGCGAGATTGTGATGGACAAGCTGAAGGTCTTGGATGGCGTGGCTTATGTGCGTTTTGCCAGCGTGTATCGACAGTTCAAGGATGTCGAGACGTTTGCCAAAGAAGTGTTGGGCCTGTTGAACAACGAGGAGGGGGTACGGTGATGACCGAACAAGTACAGAACAGCATATTGCCTTTTACCGCGGAGGATTTTCTCGCACCGACGGGGGAGAAGATCGTGTCCGACCGCTACTTGTTGAAAGATGCGAAGAAGGAAACGCTCGGCGTGGGTTCTCTCGTCGTGGCGGTGGTCGACAAGAAGCGGGCGTACCACGAGTTGGCAAAAGTTGTGGCGTACGAGCCGGCGCAGCGGAAAGTGACGGTGGAACTTCGCGACGGGTTCCAAACCGAGCTGCCGACCGATCAGATCGACGTGCTGCAGGAAACCTCCCCTCGTGAAATGTGGCGGCGGATCGCCAAGGGCGCGGCCGGTGTGACCAACGACTCGGCGCAGTGGGAAGAGCGCTTTTTCAACCTGCAGGCGGGTTGGAAGTACGTTCCCGGCGGCCGCATCAACGCCTCGATGGGCACGGGCATCAAGACCACTTCTTATAACTGTTTCGTCATCCCGAACGTCGGGCCGACGCCGCGGGATTATGCGACTTCGTTCGGGCAGACGTTGGAGATTCAAGCGCGTTCCGGCGGCGTGGGTATGAACCTGTCGCAAGTGCCGCCGCAAGGGACGCTGTCGCCGGTGGGCGAGGTGAGAAAATCGGATGTGCAACTGGTCCTGGATATCTGGCATGGGGACATCGAGGATTTTCTGAATGAAAAGTATGCGCATACGACCAAGGTCGTGCGCGTCAACCGAGAGTTCTTGCGGGCGGTGGAGGAAGAGCAGGAATGGACGTTCCTGTTCCCGGATACCTCTGTGGAAGGGTATGACGAGCTGTGGAACGGCAACTTGGACGACTGGATGGCCCAAGGGCGTCCGGTGTTGCGCGGGGAGACGCATCAGGCATCTGAGCTGTATGAGAAGCTGGTCGCCAGCGGCGTGACGATCGTACAGGATGTGCTCGGCGTGACCTTGGTGCCGGGTGACAGCCGCCATACGATCGCCTCCACGCTTGGCGATCTGTGGGAAACGTTGCAGCGAGGCAAGCGCGTGTCGGTGGTACTGTCCTCCTTGCGCCCGCGTTACTCCTATGTGCGCGGTGTGAACGGTCGCTCCTCGGGGGCGTATTCGTGGGGGCAGTTGTATGACAAGGGCAACTACGTGTACGCACAGGGCTTCGGGCCGGTCGGTGTCGGCGAGATCATGAGCGTCGGTTGCCAGTTGACGTTGCAAGGCGGTTCGCGGCGCGGGGCGCTGATGCTGATCCTGAATGACAAGCATGGGGACATTCGCAAGTTTATCACCTGCAAGCAGGTGGACGGCGTGATCACCGGCGCGAACTTGTCGGTCGGCGTGTCGGAGGAGTTCATGGCGGCGAAGGAAGCGGGAGCCGCGTGGACGATCGGGTATCCGAAGCTTACGGACATGCACGCTTTTGACGGCGATTTTCAAAAGTGGGAGTCGCTGGGGCATGAGTTGGATGTAAGGGAAGAGATGCAAGCGGAAGAGCTGTGGGACGAGATGATGCAGTCCGCTTGGCAATCGGCCGAGCCGGGGGTCGTGTTCCTCGGGCGGTATAATGCGATGTCGAATTCGAATTATTTCAATCCGATCATCGCGACGAATCCGTGTGGTAAAATCGCGTAATTTGCTTGCCTCACGTAAAAAATCGGGGAAATCCTTATGGGAGGTTGCTACACATCCCAACACATGGTGTAGCGGCTAACGGGGGAGGCTACGGCGCTAAGCTAAGCGAATCCCGTGCTAACCTGAAGGCGTAAAGGTCTTCAGGCAGTGTAGAGCGTAGATCGTGAACCTGCGAAGGCAGAATAGAATCGATCCAAGAGTCCCCGACACTCTGACTTGAAAGATTCTCACTTGTAACATATACTAATCGTACAAAATACGAATATATGTTCGGGTGATGGGGATGAACAGAGGATATGCTGGATTTTATAACGGTGTCTATCTAAGAAGTTCGTATGAGTATGCTTTTGCAAAATATCTGGATCACAACGAGATTCAGTGGACTTACGAAGAACGTTGTTATGACCTCGATGGAGTCTATTACATTCCTGATTTCTTTATCTACGAAGCAAACCGCTTGTCCTATGTCGTAGAAGTAAAATCAAATGTCACTGAGGAAATTCAAAAGGCTCGGTCACACTTGAAAGACATGCAAAGGATCTACGGGATCAAAGGGAAGTTAATTCTATACGAAGATCTAAAGCATCTCTACCAACAGATACCGTACAGTATTACTTCGACGATCAAGGAATGGATTGATTCAAAAGAGACGAGCAACAGCAAGAAAACCAAAGGGGAACGAAATCCCCACTTTGGATTAAAGCACTCGAATGACACGAAGGTCGCAATTGGGCAACACACCAAAGAACTTTGGGAAAACGACCCAAAGGCCAAGGCAAAAATGATCGAAGGGTCTCGAAAAGGGGCAAAGATCGTAAAACAATTGCTGACAGGTGTGAAAAAGGTTCCGAGGGAAGTTAGACAGTGCATACACTGCAATCGTCCTTTTACGGTTCTGAAAACCTCGGTTCAGAAATACTGCTCACAGAAATGTGTGGCAAACGCAAATGCTCAATCAGCTAGTCAAAAACGATGGCGCGATCAGGACAAAATCCACAGTGGAATTCGAGAACTTGTACTTCGTTGGTCAATTGAGCATCAAGAACTTTTAGCAGATACTCCGTTTAATAAGATCAAAACCACACTCGCACCGCTTCTTACCGAGATCGAACAGCTTTATGGGATAAAGGACTTGAGGATCATCACAAAAGCTGTTCTCGGTAAAGACTTAGGTCGCAAAGAATTACTGCGAGTGATGAAAGAGCATGCAACTTCTGAACAGAGTGAAAATGTACGCCGACCCAGACCGGAACGGACCGGTCGTAGCTCCGATCAGGGCAACGGATCGGAGTGATGAGGGAAACCTCTGGAAGTAGGGAATAAAAAGTCCCTATGATAACAACTGGAGCAAGGGTTGCCTGCCTACGGAATTTGCAACCTCGGCGCTGTCGTGTTGTCCCAGTTTACGATGGGCTTCCAAGACAGCGGGGAACGAGCGATTTTTGCAAATGAGACCGTGGAGAAGCAGATTCGTGCGGAGCTGCTAAAGCATTTTGAAGAAGAGCAAGCGGAGTTCTTGCTGCATCATATCAAGTGGGAAGAGTTGGAGGCGGCGACTCGAACGGGCCTTCGTTTCCAAGATGCGGTAATCGATGCGACGTACTACCCGTTTGAGGAGAACCGTCGCAACCAGATGGCGGAGCGTCGTGTGGGCCTTGGCATCATGGGGCTGCATGATTTGATGCTCCATTGCGGCATCACCTATGGCAACGAGGATTCGGTCAAGCTGATCGACGTGCTGCTCGGCATGATGGCCGAATGGTGCTACCTCGAATCGGTGGAGCTGGCGAAGGAAAACGGGCCGTTCCCGATGTTCGATGCGGAGCAATATCTGGCGTCCGGCTTCATGCAACAGATGGCGAAGGAAAAGCCGCATGTCGTCGCGGCGATTCGTGAGCATGGCGTGCGCAACGTCACGACGATGACGATTGCCCCGACCGGCACCACCGGTACGATGGTCGGTTGCTCGACCGGCTGTGAGCCGTACTACGCCTGGTCGTACTACCGCAATTCACGACTTGGGATGTTTGAGGAAAACGCGAAGGTCTTGGATGACTTCTACCAAGCGCATCCGGGTGTGGAGGAACTGCCGGAGTACTTCGTGACGGCAATGGATCTGACGCCGGAAGAGCATGTGATCGTACAAGCCGCGTTGCAAAAGTGGATCGACTCCTCGATCTCCAAAACATGCAACGCGCCGAACTCCTACACCGTGGAAGACACCAAGAAGCTGTATGATCTGGCCTACACGCTCGGTTGCAAAGGCGTGACGATCTACCGCGACGGCTCCCGTTCCGAACAGGTTCTCTCGTTGAAAGAGGAAGAGAAGCAGGAAGAACAGGCAAAAGCGGAGGTGCAAGCGAACGAAATCGCCGCAGCTGAACTGCTGGAGCAAGCGTTTAAGAAAAAGCCGCGTCCGGACGTTCTGTACGGCGCGACCTATAAAAAGAACACCCCGCTCGGCTCGGCGTATATCACCATCAACGATGATGAAGACGGCTTGGCTCGCGAAGTGTTCGTGAACATCGGCAAAGCGGGCTCCGACGTGTACGCATCCAACGTCGCGCTGGGCCGTGCCATCACCCTCTACCTGTCCGAGTCGAACAACCCGAACAAGGAAGAGGAACTGGTGAAGGGCATGTCCGGCATCGGCGGTTCCGGCTCCGTTGGCTTCGGCGATAAGCGGATTAGCTCCGTCCCGGATGCGATCGCGAAGTCGCTGATCGAGCACTCGGAGAGCTTCCCTTTGCGTCATTTGAAGGAATTGGTGAAGCAGGAAGTCTCCTGTGCGAGAGAAGCTGTGAACGAGGCTGAGGAAGCTCCTGTGAAAAAGTCGCTTCGCTCGTTCCACACGGCGAAGGACTACTGCCCGAACTGTCACCAGCACTCGCTGGTGCGTCATGGTGGCTGCTCGGAATGTGAGGCGTGTGGCTATAGCAAGTGTTAAGAGAGACTAATGTTTAAAAAAAGGTGTGCCGAATCATGGCACACCTTTTTCTTGCAATGGAAGGAAAATATTAGTCAACTAGAGAAGAGAAAGTGTACTCAAAATGACTCGAATCAGAGTGGTGCGCGGAGGAACTATGGAAAATCAAGTGTATCTGGTAAAACCAACAGCAGACCTCAAACCTCAGTACCTGGCTTTCTACCAAGAATGGGTCGAAAGCGGGGAACACATGGTACCTTGGGTCATCAGCAAAGATCCATCCGACTTCCAAGCGATGATGGACTTCCTTTCCAACGAAGACAAGGCAGAAGGGCTCCCGGAAGGTTGGGTGGCCGCTTCGACGTTCTGGTTGGTCGATGAGCAACAAGAGGTGGTCGGTGCCGTCAATATCAGGCACAGTTTGACGGAGCGGCTCTTCAACGAAGGCGGTCATATCGGGTATGGCATTCGCCCGTCCGCCCGCCGGAAGGGATATGCGACGAAGCTCTTGGCCCTCGCCCTGGAGAAAGCCAAGGGATTTGGCATCGAAAAAGCGCTCGTCGTCTGTGATGCCACCAACGTGGCTTCCGAGAAGACGATCCTCAACAACGGCGGCGTTCGCGATACCGACTTTATGGAGGAAGACGGGAATGTCATTCGAAGATTTTGGATTGATTTGTAAGCGAAAGCCTACACCAAGCGAATCAAAAAGGAGAGGATACACATCCTGACCCCGATGAAACAAGAGCTTTTTCACTCGCTCGACGACGAATCTCTACGCCTAGCCGTACTCGCCCCGGCGACCCGTCAAGTCCGAGCTCAATCCCCGGCCGTCAAAGCCCAAGTCTATGCTCAAATGACACCCGGCCAACGCGCCTTGTTTATGTTCCAAGTGCTTTTCGAGCACTCTCGCAACTCCACCGAAGAGTACTACAAATGGTGCGCGACCTTGATGGAAGAGAAGACGTGGGGCGAAGTGAAGGGCGCTCTCAAGCACCTGAGGGATGAAGCGATGCTGCAATTCCTTGAGGAGACGGAAGAGTTCCTTCTCGTGTGGAAACAGGCGGGGGTCGTAGAGGACGAAGCGTTCCTCGCCGAAGCGGAGCGGCGCAACGCAAGGTACCACGAGTTAGCCGCACGGACCATTGAACGAATCGGGGAGTATGTCCGGAGCCACCCCGAAGAATTTGTACAGTGGGAGGAAGAAGCATAAGCAGCCGTTATCACCACACCCGATCCGTTCGGGCATATGCCAAGGCAAACGCATATGCCTTTTTTTATTGTTCAATGCTTACCACTTGGTCAAATGGGGAATGCTTGCTCAGTCCGATTCCGCAGCGTTTCCTGTCGTAAGATCAAATCCCTTGTAATTTCCATCCCATCATAGAGATTTATAGAAAGTAACTTTACAAAAGGAAGCGACATGCGGTATAGTACTTACATAAAGTAAGTGAGACACAATCTGATAGGAGGAGTCCGACTGATGCCTTCCTTTTTCATCGCCCACGGTTCCCCGATGCTCGCCATCGAGGATAACGAGTATACACGAGCCCTCAAAGAACTGGGGGACAGCTTGCCCACACCCGACGCGATTGTCGTCTTCTCCGCGCACTGGACGAGTCGCACGCTGACGATCACCAGCACGGTCGACACGTACCGGACGATCTACGACTTCGGCGGGTTCCCGCAGGCGCTCTACGAGATCACCTACCCGGCCAAAGGTTCCGTCCACATGGCGGATGAAGTCGTCGCCCTCTTCCAAGCGCACGGCCTGACCGTTGAAAGAGACAACGAGCGCGGGCTTGACCACGGATCTTGGGTGATTCTGCGTCACCTGTTCCCGCAAGCGGACATCCCGGTGGTCACCGTCTCCGTCAATCCCTTCCTGCCGCCTGCGGAGCAATATCGCATCGGGCAAGCTCTTACCACCTTGCAGGAAAAAAATATCGTGGTGATCGGCAGCGGCGGCACCGTTCACACCTTCCGTCATCTCGACTGGTCCGATCCGAGTGAGTCGTACGCTTGGGCGGAGGAGTTTGACCTGTGGTTGATCGAGCACATGAAGAAGTGGGACACAGCGTCCCTTTTTGACTACAAGCACTTGTCCGTGCATGCCGCCTTGGCGACGCCCGACTACGAGCACTTCCTCCCGCTGTTTATTGCGATGGGAGCAGGAGACGAGAAGAAACAATCCCAGGTCGTGCATCGCAGTTACCGCTATGGCTCGCTGAGCCATTTGATCATGAAGTTCGGCTAAGAAAAAGCAAAAACAGAAGAACAGACAGCACAAAAGAGACGTCTCGGCTAAAGGATTCCTAACCAAGACGTCTTTTTCTATTTCGGGCTGAGAGGTGAATTCCACCCCCCTGAGGTATGCCCAGCGAACTTTTTGCCCAGTCTGGTTGAGAAACGCTCTTCATTCCTGTAGCGAAAAGGGGAGATTCCGATGAGTTCCGGTGCCCTCTCGACCGATTATCTGCTGATGATTATCACCGCCATCCTGACGGGCACGATTGCCCGCTGGTTGGTGCTCAAAGAAGATTACCGCCAATATCCGTCCTACCCGAACGGCTACCTGATCCACCTCGTGACCGGGTTTGTCGCCGCGTCGCTGGGGGCGGTGGCGTTGCCCGCTCTGCTGACGAAAAATTTTGTCGCGGTGACGTTTCTGACACTGGCGATCCAGCAGTTTCGCGATGTGCGCAAGATGGAGAAGTCGAGCATGAAAGACTTGGAGAACACGGAGTTCACTCATCGCGGCGATGCGTATATCGACGGGATCGCCAAGACATTTGAGGCAAGGAATTATTTTGCCTTGCTGGTGTCGTTGAGTGCGTCGATCGGCTATGCGGTTACGGATTATATTCTCGACGTAGGTGTGGTCAAGCTCGTCGTCAGCGTTGCGGTCGGCTTTCTCGTCTTCTACCTGCTCAAGCGCTTTTCCAAGGGCAAGGTGATCCAAGACATCGCCACCGTCGAGCCGGGGGCGATCTCGATACGCGAGGACCAGCTCTATGTGAACGATATTTTCGTCAGCAATCTGGTGGGCAGTGACGTAGCCCAGGACTTTTTGCAAAAAGAAGGCTTGGCCGTGGTGATTCGTCCCAAGGAGCAGCATTACCGCATCGCCTTGGACAACTACGGGCAGCGACAGGCGATTCTGTTCGAAGTCACGCGGGCGCTTGGCGTCAGGCGGTATGCGTTCACGCGCAAACAGTTCACCACGGGTGAGATCGCCATCGCCATCGCACCGATCCTGCAGGACAGCGGAGCGATGGCGGAAGTGGTCAAGAACACGCCGTTGCTGGAAAACACCCGCAAGTCCCACGCGATGATGCAAACGAATCTCGTAGGGGAGGAGTCCTAGCCGATGTCTCAAGGGATCGAACACAAGCCGGATATTCTGGCCATCGTCACCACCGACGACAAGCAGATCAAAAACGGCAAAGCGACGATGATCGTCTGCGATGACGAAACGGAACAGAAAAAGATCATGCAAGAGATGGCCCTCGCCTTGCGTGCCGACGTGGTGCGGTTGAGCAACGGGATGTATCTCTTGGTGCGCTAGATTTTAGAAGGAAGAAGTCCTCCGAGGTGACGGTGAGATCGCCGCTCGGAGGATTTTTTTCTTGCGCCGGATACACCCTAGCAAGAGTGGGAGATTTTGTGTGAAATGGCAGGAGTGAACGACCTGTAGAGGGAAGTAAGGGGAGGCAGTCTTATCTTGTGACAGTTTGGATTGCAAGAGAGGGGTAACGATTGATGCACGGTTATTTTGAACTGATTCTCTTGTTGCTGGCGATCGCGACGTTGGTCGTGGCCGTCGCCAAAAAGTTAAACCACCCATACCCTATCGCACTCGTCATCGTCGGGGCGGTGATCGGTCTGACGCCGGTCATGGGCTTGGAGGAATTAAAGGAATTTGTGGCGGAAGATGAGGTCTTCCACTTTGCGATCATATCGATCTTCTTGCCGGCGCTGTTGGGGGAGGCGGTGTTGAAACTCCCGTTCTCGCATCTGCTCCAGAACAAGCGACCGATCCTGTTTCTGGCATTGGGTGCGACGCTGTTGACGTTTGTCGTCGTCGGCTTCGGGATGCATTATGTGCTCGGGCTCTCGGTGGTCTTGGCGTTCACGTTCGCTGCGTTGATGTCGGCGACTGACCCGGTTTCGGTGATCTCGATCTTCAAAAGCATGCGGGTCAACCACCGCTTGGAGACGATCATCGAAGGGGAGAGTTTGCTGAACGACGGGATCGCGGTCGTCTTGTTTAACATCTCGGCATATTCCTTGTTGCAGTACATGGAAGCGGGGGCGCTGGGGTTCGGCTTCGGCTTGCTTGATTTCTTGAAAGTCGTGCTTGGCGGCTTGGCGATCGGCGGCGTGCTCGGGTTTGTGTTCTCGCGGCTGACGAAGCTGTATGACGACTACCCGCTGGAGATCATCTTCTCGATGCTTCTGTTCTACGGATCGTTCTTCCTCGCCGAGATGGTCCACGTGTCCGGCGTGATCGCGGTGGTCACGGGCGGGCTGATCTTCGGCAACTACGGGGCGCGGATCGGGATGTCGCCGACGACGAAGTTGGCGATTCGCGCGTTCTGGGATGTGGTGTCTCTAATCGCCAACGCGATCGTCTTCCTGATGGTCGGGCTGGAGATCACCCGCATCGAAATGGACGGCAAATGGCACCTGATCGCCATCGCGATCCTCGTCGTGCTCGTCGCCCGCTCCATCGGCGTCTACGCCTCGACCGCCTTTGTGCGCAACATCCCGATGGCGTGGCGACACATCTTGAACTGGGGCGGGTTAAAAGGTTCGCTGTCCATCGCGTTGGTGCTGTCTTTGCCACTCGGGTTCGACGGACGGGAGACGTTGTTGGTGCTGGCGTTTGGCGTCGTCCTGTTCTCCTTGGTCGTCCAAGGGCTGACGATCAAGCCGCTGATCTCCTGGCTCGGCGTGCGCGACGTGCATCAGGGGATGGCCGAGTATGAACAGGCGATCTCCGAGATTCACCGCAGCAAGCGGGCGCTGAAGCAGTTGAAGTCGATGAAAGAGGAAGCGCTGATCTCCGTGCTGGTGTATGACAAGCTGAAAGCGGAGTATCACGGCGTGATGGAGCGGAATTATAAAGTGCTGGAGAATCTCTACGAGCAGCACCCGCACCTGCGCGAAGAGCAGTTGTCGAGGGCTCGCGAGTCCGCGCTGTATGCGGAGTATGAAGCGGTGTCCGACCTGCGCAAGCGCCATGTCTTGAACGATCAGACCATCGAAGATGAGTTGGAGCGGGTTTTGGATTTGCTTGAGAAAGAGCAACAGGCGTAGTAACGGCAACGGGATTTGTCGAACTTTATTTCCCGCGCAATAATCGCAGCAGGAGAGCCAAGCGGGGGTGATGGCTTGGCTTTTCTGTTCGTTTGGAGGTGGAGGCTGTGTTTTTGCAACGGGTGACGGTGCTGCAAGAGCGGATCGAGTCGCGGAACACGTACCCTTTTTCCATACCGGCTTTGCGGGAGTTGGAGGAGTTGGAGTTTCGGGGCAACGTGACCTTTTTCGTCGGAGAGAACGGGTCGGGCAAGTCGACGTTGTTGGAGGCGATTGCGAGGCAGTGCGGGTTTCATACGGCAGGAGGCGGTCGCAACAATTCCTACGAGGTAGAGGGTGTGGAAGCTCCGCTCGCCGATGCGTTGCGGCTGTCATGGATGCCGAAGATCTCCAACGGGTTCTTCTTGCGGGCGGAGAGTTTCTTTCAGTTTGCGACGTATCTGGATCAGTTGGTTAGAGAGTTGCCGGGTGAACGAGAGAGCATCTATGCCCCGTATGGCGGACGGTCGTTGCATGAGCGGTCGCATGGGGAGGCGTTTCTGGCGTTGTTTACGAACCGGTTCGGGCGCAAAGGGATTTACTTGCTCGACGAACCGGAGGCCGCGTTGTCACCTGCCAGGCAGTTGGCTTTCTTGCGGTTGATTCACCAGTTGGAGCGGGAAGGACAGGCACAGTTCCTCATCGCGACCCATTCGCCGATCCTGCTGGGGTATCCGGGGGCGCAGATCTTGAATTTTGATGCGTCGCCGGTGGAGGAGATACGGTATGAGGAGACGGATCATTATGTGGTGACGAAGCGGTTTATGCAAGACCCGCAATCCTATCTGCGGGAGTTGTTTGAAGAGTAAGCAAGTCGGTGCCGAGTGGAGGCATCGGCTTTTTTTGTTCGGGCTGGGGGAATGAGGAAAGGGAGGGGAGCAGAACCTAGGGGTAGGAGTTTCCTATTCGAAAGGAGTTTGGTGTCGAGATGGACGAGCGCAAAGAAACGATGGCCGAGCAAACGGAGCGACATCTGATCATACGGGAAGATACCAACGGCTTGATGCAAGCGTTGCAAGTGATCAATGCCAAAGGGGATGAAGGGGAGATTGAGGAGATCTTGGCGGATGCGCAGGTGAATCGGGAGCAGCGGAATGCCGGGGAAGAGGCAGGGGAGTAGTGGTGATGAGGAGGGTGCGCGGGTGGTTTCGAGTGTTTGGTAGGAGACGAGAGCGGAGACGGGAGGAAGAGGTTTTTCGGCAAGGGGCTCGTGGAACGGAGAAGAAACGCGAGGGAAACTCAGGTAAGCAGGACGCGTCAAGTTCCCGTGACCGCAGAAGGAATCGGGCGACAGGGCTTGTGTGTGTCGGGCTGTTGCTCGGCGCGGTGCTGGGAGTTGCGGGCACGAGCGGTGAGCAGGAGGTTCAGGCGCGAAACGTGAACAAGCCGGTGAAGCAGAACAACGCTGAGCACCGGCAACCGCTCAAGACCGCCTTCATTCGCCAAGGCGACCTCTGGGTCAAGATCGGGGAAGAGGAGCAGCAGTTGACCCATGAGGGCAAGGCGAGTTCCCCGAAGTGGTCGCGAGATGGGGAGTGGATCGCCTACCAGACGGAGGACATGCTGTGGGCGTATGGTTTCAAGCACAAGCACAGCTACCCGATCGATGCGAAGGGCGTGGACTATCAATGGTCGCCGACGGAAAACCTGCTCGCCTATCGGAAGGGGCATCGAGACGGAGAAATCCCCGAACTGTGGGTGGTCGATATTCGAGACGGCGTGCCACATGGACAGAGCAAGCTGTCGTCCGGCATCGACGGGTACACGTGGCGGCCGGACGGGCAAGGATTTGTCGGTGCGACCTTCGCCCAGCCGATCGAAGGGGAGGGGTTCTCTCAACCGGCCCTGTTCAAAATCTACTGGGACGCGCAACTGCGGGAGGTCGTGAAAGCGAAACTTTTCACCCTGCCCCACGAAGTGAAAAGCGGCAAAGGCTCCGTTTGGTCGATCGGCGTGTCCCACTTCCGCTGGTCGCCGGATGGGAAGTGGCTGTCGTTTATCGTGTCGCCGACCGCGTCGTGGTCGATGGACAGCAACGTGCTGTGTGCGTTGTCGGAAGATGGTCAGACATTTCTGCCCTTGGATGAAATGTTGGTGCAACAACAAGACTGGGTACAGTGGGCGCCGGCGAAAAACTGGCTCGGCTACATCGGAGGCGGCGGGCGGTTCGTCCTGTCGACCAGCCCCAAGGACATGAAGATCCAAGAGATGCCGACCGCCAACCTGAAAGCGGCGCACGACCTCACGCCCAAAGGCATGAAGGAGACAGGATTTACCTGGCAGGATGACCGCACCCTTACCGTCTCTCGTATGCCGATCTACCAATGGAACAACGACCCGATGAAACGCCCGTTGCCCGCTTTGTATCAGATCAACCTGCGGCATCCGGATCGGCAGAAGCAGATCACGCACCCGGTCAAGCATAGCGGCGACTTCGACCCCGAATACCTGCCGACTGCGAAGAAATTGAGCTGGGTGCATTATACCCGCAAGCCGTCCGCCGACCTCTGGCTGTCTGAACCGGACGGGTCGAATGCGCGGTTGTACATCAAGGGCATCGGGAAGCCGAGTCTGGTGGAATGGGAAGAGTGGGATGATGCGTTGAGCGTCTATGATCCGCACAATCGCCCAAATTCCGAGTGACCGTGACAAGAGCCTTTCCCACTTCGTGGGACGGTGCATGTAATAGCAGTGTACTGACTCACAACAACGAAAAGGGAGTGTTGCTTACATGTACGGCGTATTTGGCGGTTACACGCAATGGGCGGTTGTCTTTCTGATCATCTTCGTGCTCTTCTTCCTGCTCGTTCCGATCTGCTACCCGGTGCAAACCACGCAAGTCCGCTGCGACTAATCCCGCAGCCTACAACCACATGAACAACAAGAGGAGCCCCTTGCACGGGGCTCCTCTTTGCTTGTCACCCTGTTTTCGAAATCTAACTGATAAAGATTATCAACTTCAATTAGGCGCGAAAAATGACCCTGACATTCATTCTCAATTAAAAAACGCGGATTTTCTCCCCTTTTTGTGTTCTCACGCGATCTTTCGTGATATAGTAATACTAACAAACCCGATTCGTTAGGAGGTTGAACCCGATGCACCACCACGGACATGCTCACGGCCACCACGCACACCACAGCTCCGCAGCTTCTGAGAAACTGATTCGCTACGGCATCATGCTGACCTTTGTGATCTTTGCCATCAAGATCATCGGGGGATACTGGACCGGCTCGCTGGCTTTGCTTTCGGACGGCTGGCACTTGGCGGGAGACCTCGTCACCCTGCTGCTCTCCTGGTGGGGCGTGCGCCAATCGATGCGCCCGGCGACCCGCAAACAAACCTACGGCATGTACCGCGCCGAGATCGTCACCGCTTTCATGGCGAACCTGATCTTAGTCGGCGTAGGCGGCTACATCCTGCTTGAAGCCGCGCAAGCCTTCAACCACCCGCAGCCCGTCTCGGGCAGTTGGGTCTTCTGGTTGACCTTGATCGGCCTGTTCATCTACACCGGCCTCGCCTGGATGCTGGGTCGCGAGAAACAAAACATGAACGCCAAGTCCGCTTGGCTCCACTTCGTCGGCGATGCGCTCTCCTCCGTCGCCATCCTGATCGGCGCCGTGATCATCCACTACACCGGCTGGTACTGGGTCGACGCCGCCCTCGGCGGCCTGGTCGGACTCGTCATCGCCATCGGCGCGGGCAAAATGGCTTGGGAAGGCGCGCACATCCTGCTCCAATTCGCCCCCGAGCACATCGAACCCGAAACCGTCGAACGCGAACTTCTGCAACTTGACAACGTGCAAGCCGTCACCGACCTGCACCTCTGGAGCCTGACCCCGACCCAACACTACATGAGCGTCCACCTCGCCGTCGACGTGCTCACCCTCGGCGAAGGCGAACGAGTTGTGCGGATCGCACAACAGATGCTGTGGGAGAAATTCGAGATCCACCACGCGACCATTCAACTGGAGACCTCGTCCTGCTCGACCTGTTTCCACCCGCAGGTGGACATGAACTCTCATTGCCAGTCCTGTCCCTCGACCAGCAACAGCTGTCAGATTCTGATGTAGTCGATGAGAAGACGATCAAACTCAACCAAATATAACGGAACAAAAAAAGGGACTCTTCACAGAGTCCTTTTTTCAAACCCCTTCACCCAATCTGAGGAAAAGTGGAGGTAGCACGAACCCCAGCGCCTATGCCCCGAAAGAGCAACCAATGTCCGAGCGGCGCGATCCCCGCCAGCCACCAAGTCCAGCGATTGGACCCACAGTCCGAGTGGCGGGAGCTCCGCCAGCCGCCAAAGTGAGCGGGAGGGAAGGTATATCCGTAGGGCGAGATCAGAACGAGAATCCCGACCGCCTTCCCACAATCAGAGGGATTCGAGTTCTCCCGAGCCCGGAGGATATACCTTCCCGGACGCGGTTTGACGCCCAACAACTCACTCCTTGTACAAGAAACTCCCACCGTCAATCCTTTTCACCCCATCCACTTTCCCCAACTCATCCCCCAACCGAAACGCCGCCTCATCCTTCCTCTTCGCTTCGACCATCACATCCAGATCCACATCCAACTCCCTCACCAGATCCAAAAAAGGCACCAAATCCCCAACCTCAATCGTATCGGCATGACTCCGCATCTGCGCCTCCGTACTTGTCCCCTTCGGCGACGACACATGAACCTTGGGCACCAAACCCGTGCCCTCCCACGTCCTGAACACCCTCGGAGCAAGCTCCCGCAAATCCGAATCCTCCTCCCGATTACACCGATGATGATGAATATCGAGCACCATCGGCACCCCGATCCGCTCACAAAGCCCCAACGTCTCCCGCGCCGTATACGTCTTGTCATCATTCTCCAGCGTTACCCGCGCCTTGACCGACTCCGGCACCAACCCCCAATTCTCCACAAACCGGGCCAACGACTTCTCCTTGTCCTTATAACTCCCGCCCACATGCATCACCAACTTCGCTCGCTCATCCAACCCCATCAACTCCAACATCTTCCCATGCCGCTCCAAATCCGCAATCGAGCTCGCCACCACCTCTTCTTTCATCGAATTGAGCAGCGTAAAATGCTCCGGATGAAACGACACCCGTACTTGATGCTCTTTCACAAACCGCCCGACCTCCTCAAACTCCGGCCCCAACTTGGTCCAGAAATCCCAGTCCTCCGTCAACGCATGCCCCAACAACGGCACCAGTTTAGACGAAAACCGATACACCCGAATCTCATGCGCCACCGCATGGCGCAGCACCCGCAACGAATTCTGCACATTCGAAGCGGCGATCCGCGTGATCTTGCGCAGAGCGGCCTCGCGATCCATGATCTTTTCAAAATTCGTGACCGTCATCGTCTGCGAAGGAGACGCATTTTTCAACTGAACCGACATCGCAACAAAACCTAAGCGGATTTTCATCAGAAGTCCTCCTGCTCTTTGTGAAAAAGGGAACAATCTTGCGTGACTCTACATAACTTGTAACAAGTAGCCCCCGATTCACAAGAATTGGTGGGCCATGGAAACAATGGGAAGCGTCTGCCCGCATGAACGGCAGAGGCTCTAGGAGACAATAGAGGATAGCAATCTAGTGTTTTCGACAGGAAACGGAAGGGAGGACAACGTATCATGAGTAAGATTTGCATCTTGGGCGCAGGGTATGGCGGCTTGTTGACGGCCGTGACCTTGGAAAAAGAGGGACAGCCATTTACCCTGATCAACAAACACGACTACCACTACTTCACCACCCTGCTTCACGAACCGGCGGGTGGGCGCAACGAATTCGATTCCTACTACGTCGACCTGCACAAAGTCCTGCGCAAAGACAGTTCCCACATCCAAAAAGCGCTCGTCACCGAACTGCGTCCTCAGGACAACAAGGTGGTGACCGACCAAGGCGAAGTGGACTATGACTACCTCGTTTTCGCGCTGGGCAATGCGCCGGAGTACTTCGGCATCCCCGGCATGCAGGAGCACGCGTTGGTGTTGCGCTCCTTGGAAACGGCGAAGGAGTTGAACGACCATATCGAGCGGGTCGTGGCGTCCTACAAGGAAGACGGGGACGAGACGAAGCTGCGGATTGTCGTCGGGGGTGCGGGGCTGACCGGCATCGAGCTGTGCGGCGAACTGGCCGAATGGCTGCCGGAGCTGGCGGCCGAGCATGGCATCCCTGCGGAAAAAATGCAGTTGATCAACCTCGAAGCGGCCCCGACGATCCTGCCGATGCTCGACGAAGAACTGCGCGAAAAAGCGGAAAGCGTTTTGCGAAAAAAAGGCGTCGACCTGCGCACCAACACGATGATCACCAAGGTCAACGAAAACCAAGTCGAGCTGAAAACAGGTGATGCGATCGACGCGAAGACGATCATCTGGACGGGCGGCGTGCGGGCCAACCCGCTGATCGCCGACGCCGGATTCGAAGTCGACCGCAAGGGGCGGGCGAAGGTCAACGAGTACCTCCAGTCAGTGGACTACGACAACGTGTTCGTGATCGGCGACTCCGCGTGGTTCGAGGACGACGAGGGCAAACCGCTGCCTCCGACCGCCCAAGCGGCTTCTCAGATGGGGGAAGCGGCGGCAGAGAACGTCCTGAACCTCCTGCACAGTCGCTCGTTGAAAAAGTTCGAATTCAACTACATGGGAACCCTCGCATCACTCGGCTCCGAAATCGGCGTCGGCGAAGTGAAGGGCTTGAAAACGGCAGGGGTGTCTGCTGGGCTGATGAAGGAAGCGAGCAAGATCAAGCACCTTTTCAACATTGGCGGCTTCCGTATGGTCGCACTAAAAAGAGGACAGCTAAAAAGAAAAGGATAGCACTGCAATGCTTGCGACGAGAACAGGAACAGCAGAAGCAAGCAGAAGCAAGCAGAAGCAAGCGCCGTGCCCAAGTATCCCTAGCTCCACCTACACTCTCTCATCACAAACCTTTTTCCCAACAAGAAACTCCCTTTCCCTTGAGAGAGGGAGTTTTTTCACATCCCCCCATAGTCTGCACAGTTGTCATATTTTTTTGCGCATGACGTCCCTTTTTGTCGCTATATATGGAGAGTGGGTGTTTTTCCAGACAGAGGGGGCAAGGGGAATGTCGAGGATCACGTTCAGTCCGGAGGGGTGGCGCGGCTTGATCGCACAGGAGTTTACGTTTGCGAACGTCGCCGTCATCGCCCAGGCTGTCGCATTGTATGTAGAGACACAAGGAGCTCGCGAGCAAGGCATCATCGTCGGTTACGACCAGGACTGCCTCAGCCACCTGTTTGCCGAACGGGCGGCTGAGGTGTTAGCCGGCAACGGCATCCGTACGCTATTGCTCGACAGCCCGAAGCGCAAGGAGGAGGTCGCCTCCTACGTCCTGTTCGGTCATCTCGCCGGCGCTCTGATGCTACTCGGCACGGGGGAGGCGGATCGCTACTCAATCCAGTACGTCCCTGCCGGAGCGGGCCTGCTGACCTGCGAGCAGGCGGCTGCGATCAACCATTTGATTTACACCATCGAAGCGGGAACGGAAACGGTACGCGTCACACCCTATACCCGTGGCATCCGCGAAGGTCGTATACAAAAGATGATGCTCTAATTGACGGCTGACCCGTTTGGCGACAACGTCCGCCGCTTGGTCGTGGATCGGGAATCGAAGACCCTATACGCTGAACACGGAACGGGCGCAGGCAGCGGGATATGAGTTTGAGAAGTTGCAACCGCTGGTGGACGACCTGATCGCCTCTTTTTTGCACGGGTTGCGCGTTTGACGGACGGCGCATCTTCTTCTACAATGGCAACGTGTATAAGTTGAAACGGTTGATGATTGAAGGGAAGATGCCTCGATGCCACGCAGTTACCAAGACATTCGCAAAGAACTGAAAAAAGGCGTCGTGCAACCGGTCTATCTGTTCTACGGAACGGAAGCGCTGCTGATGGACGAGCTGACGGAAGCGATTCAGCAGGTCGCGTTGCCGGAAGGGATCGACGACTTCAATTTTATGAAATTTCACTATGATGAAACGCCCGTGCAGGTGGCGGTGCAGGAAGCGGAAACGATTCCGTTTATGGCGGAGCGCAAGTTTGTGTTGATCAACAATTGCGGCGCGTTTACGTCGGCCAAAGCGCCGCGGGTCGACCACAACCTCGACGCCTTGCAACGCTATTTGGAGAACCCCGCCCCGTACACGACGATGGTGATCACCGTGTCGGCGGAGAAGATGGACGAACGCAAGAAATTGACCAAGACGGCGCACAAGAGCGCGGCGGTCGTGCAGTTTACCGCGTTGAAGGAAAACGAGAGCCGTGACTGGGTGATCTCCGAGGTGGGGAACTACGGAGCGTCGATCACGGGCGACGGTGTGAACCGCCTGTTGTTGTCGGTCGGGACGAATCTGCGTCTCTTGCGCAGCGAGATTGAAAAATTGGCGCTGTACGCCGGCGAAGGCGGTACGATCGACGAAGCGACCGTCGATGCGCTGGCGACTCGAACGATGGAGCAAAATGTGTTCGTGTTCATCGACGAGGTCGTCCGCCTGCGGATGGAGCGGGCGATGCGGATGATGTACGACCTGTTGAAGAACAAGGAGGAGCCGATCAAGTTGCTCTTCCTGATCGCGCGGCAGGTGCGGATCATGTTCCAGATCAAGGTGCAAAGCGGCAGAGGCTATACGTTGCAACAGATCGCCGGTCAGATCGGCGTGCATCCGTATGCGGCGAAGATCGCGAACGAGCAGGGGAACCGCTATTCGCCGAAGGAATTGGAAGAGATGCTGTTTGAGCTGGCGGAGATTGATTACAAGATCAAGTCCGGTCAGATCGGGGATCGTGCGGCGTTGGAGATGTTCTTGTTAGGACTGGCACACAAGGTCGAACAGCGGGGCAAGGCCAGCCGTACGCGGTAACAAGATTTTCGGATGTTTTGGCAGCCTTTGGACAGGATATCGAGTTTTCGGTGCGGGGACAATAAGAGCGGAGGTGATGTCGGCATGGCACGCCGTAAACGAAACCGCCTGCTTGTTCCCGACGCTCGCGACGCGCTCGACCGCTTAAAAGGCGACGTGATGAACACGATGTCCGCCGAAGAAGCCAAGTACGAATCCGCCCGTCGCCAGAACGTTCCGCTCACCAAGGGCGACAACGGCGAACTGACCGCCCGCCAAGCGGGCAAGGTCGGCGGTCCGATCGGCGGGCAGATGGTGAAGAAGATGATTGCACTCGCTCAGATGCAGATGATGAACGACCCGGAGGCGCATGAGAACGGGCCGAGACCGTAACAGAGACCCTTTTCTATGAAAAGGGTTTTTTGTTGTTCGATCCGGCGATAATTTGCGGCTCGAAGTAACATAATAACGGTGGTTTCCTACTTGATACATACAGGAGTGTGGGTGCAATGGACAACAATCAGGTGCAGTCGATGAGCGAGATGCCGCGGGATTTGCAGATGCTGATGGCGAACATGACCAATTTTGCAGGGAGATTCAACTTGGACAAGTCGGGATTTGACCCGAACATGCCGGGGCATTCGACGCGGCATACGATGATCCTGCGCCAACAACCGCGCACGGTGAAGCAGGTGGGCGCGGGGATTTCGTTGCCGTTTGAAGTTCGTTTGGAAATGGCGCTGATGCTCGACGATCACATGTGCGCGCTGACGGTGGCTTCGCATCAGTATCGGAAGCATCACTGGATGTCGGAAGGGGCGGAATCGTTTCTCAGCTTGCACGAGCTGATCAACGAACACATCGAGAAGACGAATGACCACATCGACCGCATCGGCGAGCGGGTGACGCGGCTTGGCGGGGTGCCGACCGCTCATCCGGTGACGCAACATGAGCTGTCGTACATCAAGCATGAGGTGGAAGGCCGGTACACGATGCGCGATTTCATTCGCAACGATCTGGAGCATGAGCTGAAGATTCAACAGATGATGCGCCTGCAGATTCGCAGGGCAAATGAGTTGCAGGATTTCGGCACGGTGCAGGTGTTGGAAGAGGTGCTGGTCGATCGTGAAGACTTGGGGTATCACCTGTACAGCCTGCTGGAGGACGATACGTTGGTGCGCGGCCTGAACCATCTGCTCGATGGACGGGACGATCTGGCGGGGAACCGCCACGCCGACCCGAACTCCAAGCTGCAGTAAATCGACAAGCGGCAGTAAATCGAAACGAAAAAAGAGACCTCGTATGCAGGATACGAGAGTTTCTTTTTTCGTCTGGGGTGCTGAAAGTTCTCGACGGTTATTTCAGCTCAGGCACTTGTTGTGCCACGTATTCTTCGAAGGTAAGACCTTGCTTCTTCATATCCTGCGCCACATCCACGCCTACATAACGCAGATGCCACGGTTCATACGCATACCCCGTGATCGCTTCCTTGCCTTGCGGATAACGGATGATGAAGCCGTATTCGGCGGCGTGGTCGGCCAGCCATGTCGCTTCGGGCGTGTCGCCGAAGCAGTTCTCGGCGGCACAAGCTCCCGTGCTGCCGGAGACGTCGATCGCCAAGCCGGTTTGGTGTTCGCTGTGTCCCGGAACGGCGCTGTAGCGGCGGGCTTCCGCTTCGCCCTGCGTCTGGACGTAGGAGTTGAAGAGGGACGTTTGCAATTCATAGGAGCGGAAAGCGGACACGCCGGCGAGGTAGATCCCGTCCTCCTGCGCCGCGGCAAACAGCTTCTCCAGTGCTTGTGCGGCGACTTTGCGGATCAGGCGCTTCTCGTCGTAGCCGGAGAAGATGAAGGGCAGATTCGGGTCGTCGATCAAGTCGCTCGGCTTGTAGCCGTCGGGCAAGGCGTATTGCTTGTTGACGAGGACGGTCACGCTGGTCGGCTCGGTGACGGCCGCCTTGTCCAGCTCGTGCGCGGAGGAAGCCGGCTGGCTCGACGGCTCTTGCGTCCCTGTCTTGGAACCGGAGTCATCCTGCGTATCGTTCCCCGCATCGGGTGTAGGCGTCTGATCGGACGGGGTGGTTTGGTTCTGTTGCGTTTCGTCTGTATCTTGATGGGTTTTCGAGAGCGAGATGTTGTTGTCGGTCGAGGAGCAACCGCTAAAAAGCAAAGCGCCCGTGACGAGCAGGGCGAGAGCGGTCGGGATGCGTGGCTTGGACAAGGTCGGAATCCTCCCATATTCTAAAACTAGTGATCTCGTTCCATTGTATCGGTTGGTTGCGAGAGGGTCAAACGAAAGATCCCACCCTAGTATGTACCAAAAAGAAAAGGCCCTCTCCCAATGGAAGAGGGCCTTTCTCACTGCCAATACGGCTCTGAAGAACCGAAGCCTCACTGCTTTGGCGCCAAAGCGATGAAGCCTCAAACGGAACCTGCTCCGAAATTAAGCGGAAACGGTTGCGTTCAGCTTCTTGGTCAGGCGGGACTTCTTACGAGCAGCAGTGTTCTTGTGGAGCAGACCTTTGGTGACAGCCTTATCCAGTTTACGGCATGCTTCTTTGAGCAGTACCGGTGCGTTTGCGTCGTTAGCGGCAACAGCTACTTCGTACTTCTTGACAGCGGTGCGCAGTGCGGATTTCGCAGCAGCGTTACGCAGAGTACGGGTGTTCGTAGTCTTCACGCGCTTGATTGCGGATTTGATGTTCGGCATCTATTTCACCTCCATTTCGAAGTGCATATCCATCAAAAGGACATTGGATATTTTAACATGCGCCATGCCATATTGCAAGGGACTTGCCGCCGCTTGCATATATTAGCAACTTCGGTGCCACCCTAATGGGAAAGACACTTTACGACCAGAAAGGGTGGCTTCCTGTGGGAAAGGAAATCAGATATAAGGATAACCGAGATCGCAGCCGAGAGCAACAGGAACTGGAATGGAATTCGTACAGCCCGAACACGGACCTCGCGTTGGAGGCCCATCAGGTCTTCGCTCCGCAGCACGGCGGGCAGATCCCCGGCGTGCAGACTTCGACGGAGGAGGACGACGGCATCACGATCACCCGCCTGTCGATCGAGGACGAGGTCGGGCAGAAGATCATGGGCAAGATGATCGGCAACTACTTGACGCTGGAAGTGCCGGGCTTGCGCTACAAGGACCCCGACCTGCAAAAGCGTGTCAGCAACGCGATGGCACAGGAGTTCAAGAAGTTCGTCGATCTGAAGGAAGACGCCACCGTGTTGGTGATCGGGCTTGGCAACCGCAACGTGACGCCCGACGCCCTCGGTCCGATCGTCTGTGACAATCTGTTCGTGACCCGCCATCTGTTCGACCACTTGCCCGAGTTGGTGGAGCAAGGCGGATACCGCCCCGTCTCCGCCGTCGCACCGGGCGTGCTGGGGATCACGGGGATCGAGACGAGCGAGATCGTTCACGGGATCGTGAAGAAGGTCAAGCCGGACCTCGTCATCTGCGTGGACGCACTGGCAGCGCGTTCCTTGGAGCGAGTGAACACGACGATCCAGATCGCCGACGTCGGCATCTCGCCGGGAGCGGGTGTTGGCAACAAGCGCAAAGGCATCAACAAAAAGTCGCTCGGCGTGCCCGTCATCGCCATCGGCATCCCGACCGTCGTCGACGCGGTGACGATCACCAACGATGCGATGGATCTGCTTCTGCACAAGCTCGACCAAGAAGCGCCGGGCAACGGAATGAACCGCCTGTTCGCCAACTTCGACGAAGGGGAGAAGCGCCAGTTGATCTTCGAACTGCTCCAACCGCTCGGCCAGAACCTGATGGTCACGCCGAAGGAGATCGACACGTTTATCGAGGACGTGGCGAACGTGGTGGCAAACGGCTTGAACATCGCGCTGCATGATGCGATCTCGCCGGATGATGTCGGGTTGTATACGCATTAAATGACGTTTGCAAAAAAGGCTCTTGCAATGCCTTGTCACAACAAAAGCGACTCTGCTACGAAAAGCAGGGTCGTTTTTTCATGTCTCCTAAAAAAGTGACGAGAGTGTCGTTTTTGTTGTTGACAAAATGACACCTATGTTGAATATAATAGTGACAAAGGTGTCGTTTTTATTCGAAACAGCCTGGGAGGCGATGGGATATGAAAAAGGAAGCGAGTAACGGCTTATGGCAAAACAAATCCTACCGGTACCTGATCGGCGCACAGACGATCTCCAGTTTCGGCGATTGGCTGGATCTGTTGGCGTTGTTCGCGCTGGTTGGCTTGAAGTGGCAGGCGTCGCCGCTGGCGGTCACGGGCTTGATGCTGTGCTTCGCCGGGCCGATCTTGCTGTTCGGGCCGCTGGCGGGCGTGCTGGCCGACCGGATGGAGCGCAAGACGCTGATGATCCTCTCCGACGTGGTGCGCGCCGCGCTGGTCATCGGGTTCGTCTTCGTCGATTCGATCTGGCAAGTTTACGCGATCCTGATCGTCAAAGGGATCTTCGAAGCGATGTTCTCTCCTGCAAAAAATGGTAAACTAAAAGAAATTGTCGCTGACGAACACATGCAGCAGGCGACGTCGATCTCGACGATGATCGACCAAGGGGCGAAGATTCTC
This sequence comes from Bacilli bacterium, assembly GCA_035776695.1. Lineage (GTDB taxonomy): Bacteria > Bacillota > Bacilli > Tumebacillales > Tumebacillaceae > Tumebacillus. Next base: position 6,793 of record DASTWJ010000213.1, on the reverse strand, counting down.
GGCCCGATCCTCTCCGGTGTGCTGGTTGGAGCGTTCGGCATCTATGCGGCATTCTACATCGACGCGGCCTCGTTCGTGCTCTCGGCCTTGTTGCTGATCGGCGTGCCGCGTGGCAAGCACTTGGCGAATCAGGCAGGGGGCACGGCAGGGGGCACGGCAGGGGGCACGGCAGGGACGGACGTGGCAACGGAAGCGGCGCAGGCGGACGAGAAGGCGAGCAAGAGCAAGAACAGCTTCTGGCAGGAGTTCAAGGCGGGGCTTGTCTTTATGAGAAAAGTGCCGTTCCTCCTGTTCGGCACGCTGGTCTTCTCCATCTCTCTGCTCGTTCTCCAGATCGCCGATTCGCAGTTTGTCGTGATCCTGCGCCAGATTCAAGGGGCGGACGAGAGCTTCCTCGGCTACTGCATGGCGGGGGCGGGCGTCGGCATGTTGCTGTCGGCGGGGCTCACGAGCAAGCTCCCGACCCGTTCGCCGTTGCTCCTGATGGGGCTTGGCGCAGCGGGGATGGGCGCGGGCTATGCGGCGATCGGGATGCTGACCGAGGTGGCTCATGCGGTGATTGTGTATCCGCTGCTCACGGTGGGAGCCGGGTTTGCGGCGGGCTTCGTGTTCGTGCCGTTCAACGCATCGGCACAGCGGGCGACGCCTGTGGAGATGACCGGTCGGGTGTTTGGCGCGATCGGCTCCTGTGCGACGTTTGCCGGGATCGTCGGTCCGTTGCTCGGCGGGCTGCTGGCCGAGTCGCTCGGGGTGCTGCGGATGGTGATGGTCTCGGCTTCGCTGTTGCTGATCGTCGCCTTGGCGACGCTCTTGACGCGACGGAGCATGGAACGGAGGAATGAAGTTGGCACCGAAAGTGACGGAGGAACACAAGGAACAACGACGGCTTGAGATTCTGAAGGCGGCCAGGAAAGTGTTTGCCGAAAAAGGGTATGAGCCGATGACGATGCAGGATGTGATCGAGGAGACGGGCATGAGCCGTGGCGGCGTCTACCTCTACTTTTCCAACAAAGAAGACCTGTTCATGTCGATGCTGGAGCAAAAAGACGACGAGGGCTGGGATACGTTCCGGCAAGAGCTGGAGGAATTGCCGACCGTGTGGGCGTTCGTCGATCAGTTGCTGGCGGACAATGAGGACTCCTTTAACGATTTTACCGACTCCCTGATTCCGGCGATCATCGAGTTTTTCGTTGCGGGGTGGCGCGAGGAGAAGCGGATGGAGCGACAAGGGGTGCGCTATCAACGGATCATCGACGCGATGACGCACATGATCGAGTTGGGGAAGGAGCGCGGCGAGTTCAGGCCCTTGTTGCCAAGCGACGTGCTGGCCAGACATATCAGCACGGTGCTGGACGGGATCGCCTTGCATTCGCTTTATCTGAAGGCGGAGCGGGTGATGATGAAGGAGCAGATCGAAGCGTTTCGTCTGTCGCTCAAGCATCTGTTGCAGGTGCAAGAGTAGTTTCGTAGCAAAACGATGGTAGCAATCTAGTAAAATTGTAAGAAGAAAGCAGGCGGAAACCTCGTAGCCCGTAGGGTTGCGAGGTTTTTTGTGTTCTTTCTGAAAGTATTGTCATACCTACTAAGCGAGATTCATAGAGTAGAGAGACAAGAGTTCGAGATCCAAGGAGGTCGCTACTCATGAACGGACCACGAGACAGACGAGACAAAGACAAGCAGTCGCGATTTCGCTCCTATACGTTTCATTTTTCTTCGCAAAAAGCCCGCACGACGATCGTTACCGTCGGGATGGCGGTGGCGGTGTTCGTCGTCATCCTCTCCGTGCTCGCCGTGCAACTGATCGCCGGCGGCGGGCAGAAGGGGTTGGCGGGACGCATCTTGCACAACATCTCCGACAACTCGCTGCGCGGGGTGATCTCGCAGGAGGTGCCGATGTACGCCTCCGCCGCCCCCGGCAACACGCTGGCCGACAGCACCGCCTATCCGAAAGGCTTCTCCAACATGCTGCTCTACCTGCTCACCGACGTGGACGCGTCCAACCCCGTGACGCTGCTCGGCTTTCAGGTGCCGGGGATGGCGGTCAGCGAGTACCGCCTGATCACCCAAGACCCGAAATACGACGTGCCGCCGACCGAACACGGACAGGATGACACGCCGAATGAAAACCCGCAACCGCGTCCGCCTGTCGTCGCCGCCAAGCCGTCCAACGAGCCGTTGGTCTACATCTACCACTCGCATAACCGCGAGTCGTTCCTGCCCGACCTGCCCGGCAAGACCGACCCCGACGAGGCGTATGACGCGACGAAGAACATCGAGCAGGCGGGCGCCGTCGTCCAAGAGACGCTGAAGAAAGCAGGCATTCCCACCCTCCAGACGCTGGAAGACTACTGGACGAAAGGCCCGTTCCCGCAAGCGTACGACTTCTCTCGCCCCACCGTGCAGAGCGTGCTGAAAGAGCACAAAGACCTCAAGCTGATCTTTGACATTCACCGCGACGCGGGGGATCGCGATGTGACGACGCGCACGATCAACGGAGTCGATTACGCGACGATCTACTGGATCGTCGGCGGCGGCAACCCCGATTTCAAGAAGCATGAAGAGCTGGCGAAGACGCTCAACTCGTATCTGGAGAAAATGTACCCCGGCATCTCACGCGGTGCGTTTACCCGACCGTATACCGCCGCTTTTGACACCCGCTACAACCAAGACCTCAACCCGAACATGCTGATCGTGGAGATCGGCGGTCCGCACAACTCGTTGGAAGAGGTCAAGCGCACGGCGAAGGTGCTCGGCGAAGTGGCGGCCGCTTATCTCAAAGACTTGCAGAAGCACCAGCCGGACGTGAAAGCGGAGGGGACGAACTCTACCGACTCCGGTACGCAATCACCGCAATAGCAGCTCGCCACGAACCTTTTTCCAACACGTTTTGCAAAAGGGTTCGTGGCGAGATCGTATAGGCGATGGAAGCAGCAGGAAATACTGAAGAGAAACTGGGAACATTTGCTGAGGAGGCGTTGATGATGCGCATACGTACGTTGATGGAACAGACGGTTGTCTACGGCATCCTGCTGCTGCTCCTCGCGCTGTTGATCCTGTTTGGGATTGCGGCGGCGGAACGAGGGGTGAACGCGCTGGTCGGGGTGGACAACCCGCAGGCGTTGGCTGTCGATGCGAAGGGGCCGGGGGAGACCGATTTGAAGATTCTCGGCAAAGACCTCTCCACGTCGCAAGCCCCGTGGGCCGATCAGATGAGCGATGATCTCGACAAGAGCGATTCGTCTGTCGCCGATGCGGTGGACGGGCTCTCGTTGAACGTCGGGCAGTGGATGCAGGCGGGCGCGAAACGGGTGTTGGACGGGATCTCCTCGCTCGTGTTGGGCGACTGAATCGATGAAAGTTTCGTAAATAAAAAGGGCCTCGCGAAACAGCGAGGCTTTTTCGTGCATTGAAGTTCGTTTCGAGTTAATGCTATAATGATGGGCAGTATGTTTGCTTTAGTTAAAGGAGGAAGGCGATTTTGGACGCCAGAAAACGCCAGGAGAAGATACGCAACTTCTCGATCATCGCACATATTGACCACGGGAAGTCGACGTTGGCTGACCGGATTTTGGAATATACCGGGGCGATCTCGGACCGTGAAAAGCAGAACCAGTTGCTCGACAACATGGACATCGAGCGCGAACGGGGCATCACGATCAAGCTCCAGTCCGTCCGCCTGAACTACAAGGCGAAAGACGGCGAAGACTACATTCTGCACCTGATCGACACGCCGGGGCACGTCGACTTCACCTACGAAGTCTCCCGTTCTTTGGCGGCGTGCGAAGGTGCGCTGCTCGTCGTCGACGCGGCGCAAGGCATCGAGGCGCAGACGCTCGCCAACGTGTACCTCGCGCTGGAGAACGACTTGGAGATCCTGCCGGTCATCAACAAGATCGACCTGCCCTCCGCCGAGCCGGAGCGCGTGCAGCAGGAGATCGAAGACGTGATCGGTCTCGATGCGTCGGAGGCGGTCATGGCTTCGGCCAAGGCGGGCATCGGCATCGAGGATATTTTGGAGCAGATCGTCGAGAAGGTGCCGGCTCCGCAAGGCGACCCGGACGGTCCGTTGCAGGCGCTTATTTTCGACTCGCATTTTGACCCGTACAAAGGCGTTATCGTTCAGATCCGCGTCGTCAACGGCTCGATCAAAGCCGGCGACCGCGTGCGAATGATGGCGACCAAGGCGGAGTATGAGATCATCGAAGTCGGCATGCGTTCGCCGAACATGACGCCGGTCAAGGAACTGACGGTCGGCGATGTCGGCTATTTCCACGCGTCGATCAAGAACGTGCGCGACACGCGCGTCGGCGATACGGTCACGCAGGTGGAGCGTCCCGCTCCCGCCCCGCTGCCGGGCTACCGCGGCATCAACCCGATGGTCTTCTGCGGCCTCTACCCGGTCGACACGGGCGATTACAACGACCTGCGCGATGCGCTGGAGAAGATGGAACTGAACGACGCCGCGCTGCGCTATGAGCCGGAGACGTCCTCCGCGCTCGGCTTCGGCTTCCGTTGCGGCTTCCTCGGCCTGTTGCACATGGAGGTCATTCAGGAGCGCTTGGAGCGCGAGTACAACTTGGATCTGATCACGACCGCTCCGTCCGTCGTGTACCACGTGTACACCACGGCGGGCGAGAAGTTGATCATCGACAACCCGTCGAACATGCCGGAACAGCAGAAGATCGAGCGCGTCGAGGAACCGTTCGTCAAGGCGTCGATCATCGTGCCGAAGGACTTTGTCGGCGTGGTCATGGAGCTGTGCCAAGAGAAGCGCGGCATCTTCGTGACGATGGACTATCTCGACCAGAACCGCGTCACCCTGATCTACGAAGTGCCGCTGACCGAGATCGTCTATGACTTCTTCGACCGCTTGAAGTCGGGCACGAAGGGCTATGCGTCGTTCGACTATGAACTGATCGGCTACCGGGCTTCGAACCTCGTCAAGATGGACGTGCTGCTCAACGGCGAAGCGATCGACGCTCTGTCGATCATCGTTCACCGCGACAAGGCGTACGGCCGCGGCCGCTCCCTCTGCGAGAAGCTCAAGGAACTGATCCCGCGCCAGATGTTCGAAGTGCCGATCCAAGCGGCGATCGGGCACAAGATCATCGCCCGCGAATCGATCTCCGCGATGCGCAAGAACGTCCTCGCCAAGTGTTACGGCGGCGACATCTCGCGTAAACGCAAACTGCTCGAGAAGCAGAAAGAGGGCAAGAAGCGGATGAAGCAGGTCGGCTCCGTCGAGGTGCCGCAGGAAGCGTTCATGGCGGTGCTCAAGATCGACTAGTCCCTAGATGATGGAAAAGAGAAGACGCTCTCGGTGGGGAGCGTCTACTTTTCTGTCTTTTTAGACATTTTTCGTGTATAATAAATGCTATTCAACGCGAAAGGCGAAAGGGGACACGTATCGTGGCTGAACTCAACCAAGAGATGAAACAGGATCTGACACCGCAACAGCAACTCGAGGATCTGCTTAAATATACGGAAGACTTGATGGCGGAGGAGCAGTATGACAAGGCCCAGGACGTGCTGAACAACGCGCTGACCTTGGATACTTTTGACCTGAAAGTCTACAAGCTCTATTCGTTTGTCCTGCGGATGAACGGCAATGCGCAGGGTGCGGAGATTTTTGAGAAAGTCGTGATGAACCCGGGCGACCCGTCCGCGTTCTATACGGTCGCGACGACGCTGCTTCGCGAGAAAGCCTTCGGGCCGGCCCTCTCGCCGCTGAAAAAGGTGCTGGAACTGGTGCCGATGGCGGGCAACGTGCATTTTGACTTGGGGTACACGTATTTGAAAATGTTCGATCTGGAGCAGGCGCTGGAGCATTTCAAGATCTCGCATGAGTACCAGCCGAGTATGCAGACCGGCTTTTATGTCGGCTATACGTCGCTGTTGCAAAGAGATACGGAGACGGCCAAATCGTACGTGCCGTATCTGGAAGCGGAAGCGGCGAAGACCGGTGAGCGTTCGGCGATGCTCGATACGCTGATCGACATGATCGCTCGCTACGAGGCGTTCCCGCCGACCAACTTGCGCGATTGGCATTTCGTTCAATATGGGATGCCGCTGTTGCGTCTGTCGGATGAGGATATCAAAGACCCGTCCTCGCCGCTCAACGGTCGCTATGTGTTCATCAACTACGGTTGGGGCAATATGGCATATGGCATGTACATCTTCAAGCGTCTGGTGGAAGAGCTCGAGATCATGCCGAAGTACGAATTCGTGATTCCGGCCGGTCCGAAAGGTTCGCCCGCCGCGTTCGCGCTGTCGCAGATGCTGGACGTGCCGCTGGTGACGCCGGAAGCGTTGAAGTCCGGCCAGCCGGGCATCGTGTTTGCGGCGTGGACGGATGAAGTCGATCGCGTGGCGCAACATTTGATTCAAAACCCGCAAGTGACCCTGTTCGCGTTCTCGTTGGGCTATACGTTGCAAGCGGGCCTCGTGCCCGACTTTGTCGGCTACCTCGACCAGTCGAGCCGTCTGCCGTGGCAGTCGACGGTGATGGTCACCAAGGAAGGCGAGCGCAAAGAGCGTCCGGCGATGACCGCACCGCCGGAAGTGGTCGGGCATTATATCCTCGACCGCATCGAGAAGCTGACCGATGAGGAAAAGGCCGAGCTCGAACAGATCGTCGATTACTATAAAGAACGCCAGCACCTGTTGAAAGTGGGCGAACAGCGCACGCCGTATCGTCTGGGCTTCAACGTGGAGTCCCCGATCATCTCGCCGCGCATGATCGTCTAATCTCGACAGGGGGTTATTTGGCAATAAATAAGTAGGAGTTGAAGGC
>DASTWJ010000212.1:0-3911 GCA_035776695.1 Bacilli bacterium | reverse complement strand
ACGTTGGACGACCGCGTCGACGGGGTGCTGGACGAGCGCTTGTCGCAAGTCGGCGTGTCCGCACAACCGATGCTGTTACAATAACACCTCCTCATGGAGGTGATTTTTTTTGCACATACTACACAAATCGACAGGGAAGGTGGTGGCTCCGATCGTTTGGCTGCTCACAGTATTTCTACCGGCGCTGGCCGTCGTGCTGGTCGGTCTGGTGATCTTTCTGGAAAACCGCAACCCGGAGAAAACGGTCGCTTGGCTGGTCGTGCTTGCCGCGCTTCCGATCGTCGGATTCTTGATCTATCTGCTGCTCGGGCGAAACGCACGAAAACGCAAGCTGTTCCACCGCAAGCATGCCTATTCGGATCGGCTGTTGCGCATCGTCGCCAAACAGCAACGCAAACTGACGGAGGATGAAGTGCTGCATCGCTACGGCGTCGATCAGAAGAAACGTCTCGTGCGCCTGTTGCTGAACAACGCAGCCGCCCCGCTGCGCTCGAACAACCGGGCGAAAGTGTTGACCAACGGGGAGCAGAAGTTTGCCTCGTTTTTCGAAGCGGTCGAGCAGGCGAAGCACCACATCCACCTCGAATACTACATCTTCAAAGACGACGAGATTGGCGGGGACACCAAACGTCTGCTGATCCGCAAAGTCCAAGAAGGCGTCCAAGTGCGGCTCATCCTCGACGGGCTCGGTTCGCGAGCGGTGCCGGAGGCTTTCTGGCAAGAGCTGCGGGACAGCGGGGTGGAAGTGGTGATGTTCTTCCCGGTGCGATTTCCGTGGATTTCGTCGCGGCTGAACTTCCGCAACCACCGCAAGATCGTGATCGTCGACGGACGGGTCGGCTTTCTCGGCGGCATGAACATCGGCGACGAATACCTCTCCCGCAATCAAAAAATGGGATTCTGGCGCGATACCCATTTACGGATCGAAGGGGAGAGCGTGCATTTTCTGCAAGCGACTTTTCTCAGCGATTGGATGTACCTGACCAATCAAATGATCGACGGGGTGCCTTACTATCCCAAGTTCAGGGAGTTAGAGCGGCATATGACGCAGATCGCCGCTTCCGGTCCCGATTCCGATTGGGAGTCGATTCGGCAGGTGTTTTTCACGGCCTTGGCAACGGCGGAGCGGAAAATCTACATCGAAACGCCCTATTTTGTCCCCGGCGAAGACCTGATCATGGCGCTGAAGACCGCGGCGCTCAGCGGAGTCGATGTGCGGTTGATCGTGCAGGGGATTCCCGAGTACAAGCTGACCTACTGGGCGTCGCGTTCTTATTACGAAAGCCTGCTCAAAGCGGGCGTCAAAATCTACGAGTACCAAAAGGGGATCTTGCACGCCAAAGTTCTGATGGTCGACGATGTGGTCGGGTCGGTGGGCTCGGCGAACATGGACATCCGATCTTTTGAACTGAATTTCGAGACCAGTGCGCTGCTCTATGATCCGGAGGTGGTGGCGCGGTTGGAACAGGACTTCTGGCAGGATGTGGAGGACAGCCGGCTGGTACAGGAGGAGGCGTTCGCCAAACGACCGTTGTCCGAGCGGCTGAAAGAATCGGGGGCGAGGCTGTTGTCCCCGCTGTTGTGACGAGAAACCGCTACGGAGGCGGTTTCTTTTTTTGCACCAAAGCCCAGAGTCGGTAATACCTTGGAAAAGGAAGTCGAACGATGGAGGGAATAGACTTGAAGGATCGACGCCAAAACCAAGCGTATGAAGGACTGGTGCGGGAGATGGAGAATCTCCTGTATCTCGTGCAGCAAGGTCAGCAAAACCAACAGGAATTCATGACGGAAGCGTTCCGTCTGATTCAGGCGCAGTCGCAGGATGTGGAAGAGATGCGCCAGCGGGTTCATTCCGCACAGGAAGTGATTCAGAAGCTGGAGGACGTGATGGAGAAGCTCGGCGTCCACGGCGTGGTCTCGATCGGCCCCGACGGCCAATGGGAGGTCGGGGTCAAAGGCGCAATCCCGGGGATGACGCCTGCGGGAGAGGCAGCGGAGCAGGTGCCCCAGCAGCAGATGCCGCCGACGGCAACCCAAGTCGAGCCGGTAGCCGGAGGTCTGCAACCGAACGTGTCGCCGTCTGTCCAAGCGAACGTCTCGCCGGACGTAAAACCGAACGTCTCTCTGCCGCCGACCTACACCGAGGCGGACGGGGCTGTCGCACCGCCTGTGACGCCGCAGCAAGGGGAGCAACCCTATGAAGGCTACATGGATGCCGGAGCGGGTGACAAGACGGGTCGCGACCCCGACCCCGTGGCGAAAGCGAACGTCCGCTTCCTGCACGCCTCGCCGGACGCCCCGAACGTCGACATCTTCGTCGACGGCAAAAAAGTCGCCACCGATGTCGGCTACCAAGGCATCTCGCCCTACCTGCCGTTTACCGCCACCCGCCACAAAGTGCAGGTCTTTCCGGCTGGCAAACAGGTCGGAGCGGTGATCGACACCACCGTCCAACTCAAGCCGAACCGCCACTACACGATCGCCGCAGCGGGCACGTTGGAAAACATCCGCCCCGTCGTCGTGGAGGACGTGCGCCACGGTGGGAAGCCGGGATTTGCCCGCTTGAAAGTGGTGCATCTCGTGCCGAATGCGCCGGCGGTCGATGTGACCCTGCCGTCCGGCAAAATCCTGCTCGGACACCTGACCTACAAGGAAGTGTCGCCTTATCTGCAAGTGACGCCGGGCCGACGCACCCTCGATATCCGCCTCGCTCGGAAAAATGACATCGTGCTCAAACTACCCAACGCGCGGTTTGACCCGAACGTGACCTATACGCTCTACTTGCTCGGTCTGACGGGGCAGGAACCGTCCCAATTGGTGCCGCTCCTGTTGCCGGAAGTGCCGGTTGTCCCCGGCGAATAACGCGAGAAGCCGCCGCTTTTCCATCGGGAAAAGGGCGGCTTTTCTGTGAAGATTTCGCAGAGGAAAAGGGAATCCTGTAAGAGAAGCGAAAACAAAACTGATCAAGAATCCAAGAGGGAGTCGAAGCGATCCATGATGCAAAACACGTTCGGCCGCACCGGCTGGCAAGTGCCGTTGCTCAGTTTCGGGGCGCAGCGTATCGTCGATGAACACAACTGCACGGAGGAACAGGCGATCGAGATCGTGAACACGGCGATCGATCGCGGAATTACATATTTTGATACCGCACCGTCCTATTCGGATGGCCAGTCGGAGCACCGCCTCGGCCTGGCGCTGAAAGGCCGTCGCGCCCAAGTGCGCATCGCCACCAAAACGCACGACCGCACCCGCGACGGTTCGTGGCGGCTGTTGGAGGAGAGCTTGAGTCGCCTGCAGACCAACTATGTGGACGAGTGGCGGCTGCACAACATCGTCACGCTGGAAGAACTGCAGCGTTGCTTCGCCAAGGGCGGGGCGTTGGAGGCGTTGCTGGAAGCGCAAGAGCAAGGGATTGTGAAAAAGCTCTCCATCTCCGGTCACACCAACCCGCAAGTGCTGGTCGAAGCGATTCGCCGCTTTGATTTTGACAGCGCGTTGGTGGCGTTGTCGGCATTGGACCATCACATCTATTCGTTTGCCCATGAGTTTTTGCCGCTGGCGAACGAGCGCGGAGTGGCTGTCGTCGGGATGAAAGTGATGGCGCTTGGCAAGCTGGCTCCGTGGTATGAGCGGGCGCTGCGCTACACGTTCTCGCTGCCGATCTCAACGGCGATCATCGGGATGGAATCAAGGGAGCAGTTGGAGCGCAACCTGTCCGTCGCCGAGGCGTTCACGCCGATGACCGAAGCGGAGCGCTTGGCGTTCTGGCAGGAGATCATGCACCTTGCCACGCCGGAGACTTTGCCGTGGAAAGCGCAGCAGTGGGGCAGCGACGTGTGGTACAAGCGAGCGTAAAGACAAACGGACATGAAAAAAGGAAGGCGTGCCGGTGACGTACCGGTGCCTTCCTT
>DASTWJ010000211.1:0-36758 GCA_035776695.1 Bacilli bacterium | reverse complement strand
CAAGAGGAAGGAGTGACGGCATGGCGCGACGAACCAACCGCCTGTTGTGGATCTTCGGACTGATTGGATTTGTTTTATTTATAGGGTTTGCGATTCAAGACCCATCCTTGCGCAGCGAGGGGGAGTTGAATCGGGAGCAGGTGTTGGACAAAGCGGTCGCGTTTTGGCAGGAGCAGGGCGTCGACGTTTCCGACTTGGAGCCGAAAGCCACGGTGGAGACGGAGCAGAACGCCGACGGGTATGTCGGCAAATACGACCTGCGCGATGAGTTGGCGAAGAAGATGCCGACAGACGCCGCCTTGATCTATTGGCAGGTTGTCTATGCCGACCGCGAGACGGGGGCGACCTATCAGGTACGCATCCACCCGGAGACGGGGAAGGTGGTCGGGTATGAGCGCGATGAGGCGTTCGATGGGAACGCTTTTGATAGAGTGCAAGCGGAGCAGGTGGCGGTGTCGGAGCTGAAGAAGCGCGGGATCGACCCGTCGAAGTTGCTGCGGGAGAAGTGGATGGAGGAGGACCTGGCCGACAACCCGGTCGAAACGTTGAGCACGTTTCGCGATGAGGGGCGTTGGACGTTTATGTACCGGGTGGAGGACTGGGAGCTGCGGACGATGAAGTACCGCTATTTGGTCACGGTCAGCGGGGATCAAGTGTCGGCGGTGAACACGCAGTTTTTGGTGCCGCGGGACTTTTTGCAATGGCATGACAGGCAACAGACGATCGGGATGCTGTTGACGGGGTTGAGCCTGTTGCTGAGTTTCGTGTTGTTCGTGTTGGCGTTACTCTTCCTGTTCCTGTTGAAGCAGAAGAAGCCGTTTTGGTCGTCCTTGTGGCTGTCCTTGTTGGTGTTCGTGCTGTTTGCGTTTAGCAATTTGGAGCAGTTGCCGCTGCTCCAGCAGCAGTTACTCACGGCAGGTGGCGAGATCGGCGTGACGCTCGGGACGACGATCGTCGTGGTCGTGGTGTTGATCATGGCGTTACTGATCGGGGCGGCGACCTATCCGATGCTGTTGACGGGCGGGATGCTGGTGCGGCTGGTCAAACCGTCGCTGTGGCTGTCGTGGCGGGATATGGAGTGGCCGGAGCGGATGCGCGGGGCGGTGTGGAAAGGCTACCTGCTCGCGTTTGCGTGGCTGGGGTTCCAAGGCGTCTTTTACTGGATTGCGGAGGAGTACTTCGGGGTGTGGTATGAGAGCGACACCTCGATGTCGCCGGTCAATGCGTGGGTGCCGCTGTTGTTCCCGCTGTTGGCGTGGTTGGCGGGGATTCAGGAGGAGGTCACGTACCGGCTGTTTGGCGTGACGTTTTTCAAGAAGTATTTCAAAAGCTCGCTGGTGGCGGTGCTGATTCCGGCGATGATCTGGGCGCTGGGGCATTCGTTGTATCCGATCTACCCGATCTATACGCGATTTATCGAGTTGACGATCTTTGGGGGCGTGATCGGGTATTGCTACTTGTGGCTGGGTATTGAAGCTGTGATTTTGGCTCATGTTATCTTTGACACGATTCAGATGTGCATCCCGATGCTGTTGAGCGGGGAGATTGTGCAGATCGTGTCGGGTGTGTTGTTCTTGCTGTTGCCGATCGCGGTCGGTTATGGACTGAGCCTGGTGCGGCCGCGTCGGAAGTTGGAGCCGGAAAGTTTCGAGATTGTGTAAAGTTTGCGCGAGTTTCGAAAATCGAGATGCAATGAGCATGACGGACTTTCAAAAGACGTAAATTTCGTATAAGATTATCGTTAAGTATAGGACCGAGAACACACCGGTAGAAACTGGGGGGAACGTCGATGAAAAAATCACTGGGCCAAAAGATCCGCGAATGGCGGATGAAGAAAGGCATTACGCAGACGGAATTGGCAGAGGGACTTGTAACCCCTAGCATGATCAGCCAGATCGAATCGGATAAGGCTAACCCTTCTTTTAAGCTGCTGGAAGGCATTTCGCATAAATTGGAAGTTCCGATCGACGAGTTCCTGATGGACATGCAGGACCAACTCGAGCAAGACACCCGCCACAAACTGGCGGTTTCTTTGATGGGCTCGAAAGAGTACCAGAAGGCGATCGGCGTATTTGAAAGCCTGCTGGGAGCGGAAGAAGTGGAGCAGGAGAAGTTGAAGATGGAGCTGGCCGAGGCTTATGTTGAGGCGCGGCAGTTTGATAAGGCAACGAAGTTGTTGGAGGGGATGTTGGAAGGCATTTCTCTCGACCGGGATCGTTCGCGTGCGGTTAATTTGTTGAGATGGCTGGGACGGACGAAGATGTTGCAGCATGATTATGTGATGGCGAAGCATTATTTGAGTCAGGCTCTGAAAGAGTTGGTGAAGAGTGAGGAAGTTTCGAATGAGGATGAAGCGATACTTTACAACTTCTATGCTCAAACTCTTACCTATTTGGGGGAATTGACCGAGGCTTTAGATTTCTATAATAGAGGTATTTTAGCTACTGAAAAAACGTCTAATTTAGACTTGTTGGGCAAAAGCTATATGGGTCTCTCGAGTACTTATTATCGTATCGGTGATTTCAAAAAGGCTGCGGAAGCTATTCGAATTTCTATTACAATGTTCCGTAGCGTGAATAATAAGCTTTTTGAAATAAGGTCTAAGTTGAATTTTGGTATTTATCAATATGAGATGGATAATTTTAAAGATGCTCTAATCCAATTTCATGAGTGTGTTGAAGAATTTGAGCAAATTGGTCAAAAGGAAAGAGTGGCTGATACGTACGGTGAAATTGGTAAGACGTATTTTAGAATGGGTGAATACCAAGAAGCAGAAAAATGGTGTTATAAAGCTTTGGAACTAAGCCCTTCCGTATACGTCGGTAGAGCGGATATTTATAAGACCCTAGGTATTTTGTACCAAAAATTAGGAAACTTTGATAGAGCCTCAGAGTATATGATTAGCTCCGTGGAAATGTTTGAAAATTTAGGCTTGCGTGGAGAGGCAACAAAATGTTATTCTTATATCGTAAGCATATATCAAGCTCGAGGGGAGCTAGACAAGGCGAGCAGTTATATGCAAAAAATGACTTCCTCTATGCAGGAAGGACTTAGGGAGAGGGGACTATATCTATGAAAAAAGTGGTATTTTCTATTATCGCAGTTATGGCATTGGCGGTGTCGATTGCAGGTGCTGACCTTCATCAAGATGCTGTTATTCAAGATCCGTGGGGAACCAACAGCGTTTCTATGGTAGGCTAGTTGCAACTGAAAATTAGAGAGAAAATCAATAGAACTTCCAAGGACCGTCCCTTAGACGGTCCTTTTTAATTTATTCTTCCATAAAATTCTTCCACTTGCCACCCTCCCTACTACCAGTTACGAAGGTAGAAAGAGAGGAGGAACGGCTATGCATTCTTTTAAAAAACTCTTAATCGCTACAACAGCGACCCTCGCATTCCTCACCATCCCCGTCCTCACCGCCTTACCCTTCACCACCCCGACCGCCCACGCGGCCAGCTACGGCTCTCCTGACGTCTTCGTCGATGGGGAGGAGTTGCACTTTGACGTTCCCCCGCAGATTCACCAGCGACGCACGCTCGTTCCGATGCGCATGATCTTCGAAAGCCTCGGCGCCGACGTCTCCTGGGAACCGCAAACCCGCACGGCCGTTGCTTTCAAAGACGGCGTGACCATCCGCCTGCCCATCGGCAGCCCGACCGTCACCCGCAACAACGAACCGATCACACTCGACGTCCCGGCCCAACTGATCGACTCCCGCACGATGGTGCCGATCCGTTTCGTCTCCGAAGCGTTCGGGGACAAGGTCATCTGGGACGATACTTCATACCAAGTCCGCATCACCACCGCCCACGCCCCGATCATTCGCGTCATCGGCGCCGACCGCGCCCTCGAAGAAGGCCAAACCGAATCCCTGCAACACCAACTGCTCGACCACCACGTCGCCGAGCAACTGGAACAGGCAGCCGGCCTCACCTTCCAACAACCGGTCTGGATCTATCTCTCCAACAGCGACGCCGGCTACGAGGCATCGATTCGCACCTACGGCGAAGACAACGACCAAGCCAAACTGGTCGCCGACGGCTCCACCGGCGTCACCTACGACTCCGACGTACTGCTCCCGCTCCAACGCCAAACGGACGAGAGCGAGTTGCTGACAACCGTCTCCCACGAACTGACCCACGTGCTGCTCAACCAAAACAACGGCACCGACTTGCCGAGCTGGGTCCACGAAGGGTTCGCTTGGCAAGCCGGCCTTGACATCGGCTACCAAGAGCAACCCGCCCTCCAACGCCAACAGGTCGACGGGCTGGTGCGCGAAGAAGTCCTCGACGCGGTGGACGCAGGCGACTTCCGCCCGCTGATCAACTCCGCGTTCACCAAGATCGCCGCGCTCAGCAGCGCGTCCTACAACTTGGAACTGCAGGACTACCTCGCCTACCAATACCTGGTCGACCAATACGGGCAAGACGCATTCCGCGCCTACCTACTTGGCCATGCCAACGGCGATGAAACCCCGTTCCAAGACGCATTCGGCCTCACCCCGAAAGCGTTCAACGAGCAGTTCACCAACCATCTGCAACAACAACTGCTTACCGATAGCCAAGGCGTGGAAGTCACCCTCCAAGTCGACGATACCTTCCGCGACGGGCAAATGCGCATCCTGCCCGAAGGCCAGTCCAACTGGAAGTCGCTTCGCCTGCAACCGGGGACCTACACCTTCCGCATTTTCAAAAACGGTCGTGTCGAGGGACTTCCGACCTATGACGGCTTCGTCGAGGAGGAACCGGAAGCAGATACCGTCTATCTGTATTTGGAACCGAAAGACCCGCTGGAGGAAGCGGGCACCCTCGCTTACGGCGGCGGTTTTGCAATCGCCGATACGTACGGCTCCTACTGGCTGACCAACGCGTGGCTGTACGACGAGCAGGACAACGCCACCTATCCCGACACGGACAACTTGTTCGGGGTGCAGATCGTTTCGATCAAGCCGATCCCGCTCTCAAATTAGGCACAAAAGTCGACCATTTATCACGGTCGACTTTTGTTTTAGGACTTTTGTAGCTTGTTTAAACCCTAGCAAGCTAGTAACCTGAAACTATAATTTGAAAAATCCCCCGACAAAGGCAAACTCGACCGAAAGGCGAGGACGCAAAGCCACGGGCCTACAGCACCATGCGGGTGCTACGGCAGCCGGGTTGCCGAAGTTTGATCACAGCTTGACGGCAACAGAGACTCGGCAGCGTTGGGAGGAGTCTCTCTTTTTTATGCTCTTATCTTCATATTGGAGGGGAATCGAATGAAACAACGCAAATTTTTGTCCCTGTTGATGGCGGCCCTGCTGGTCACCGCACCGGTGAGCGCACTGGCGGCCGACGGCGACACGACTACGACGACCGACACGACCACAACGACTGACACAACCACCGGTGACACCACTACGGATGGCACGACCACGACTGACGAAACGGACGACACCACCACAACAGATGACACCACGTCCACCGAGGACGAAGACTCCACCGTCGTCTGCACGCCGCAATCCGACGACGAGGACAGCGACGACTCCGATGTGGAGGACGACGCGGACACCACCACGGATACGTCCGACACCACGGACACGACCGATACGACTGACACGGACACGACTGATACCACAACGACTGATACCACGGATACCACAACGACGACAGGCGACACCGCCACCACAGGCGACACCACGACCGACACCGCAGCGCAACTGTCCAAGTGGTTCAGCAAAGGCCACGGCCACAGCCACGGCAAGTCGGATGACAAGGGCAAATCCGACGACAAAGGCAAGTCCGACGAGCGCCATGACGACAAAAACAAATCCGACATCACCTCCTGCTACAGCCACGACAACGGCAAGCACAAAGGCTGGACCCACAAGATCCAGAACATGCTGTCCCACCTCGACCAACTGCAAACGGAGATCGACAAGCTCCAAGACAAGCTCGACCTGCTGATGTCCTGGGCGAAGTCTGAAAACGGCTCTGCCTCCGACGAGGACGCGCTGAACGAGATCATCTCCGCGATCGGTGCCAAAGACGAAGCGGAAGAAGCGGACGCCGACGACCTCGTCGTGATGGCCGAAGCGCAAGACCAACTGAACGACACAGAAGGCGCGATCACCACGCTGGAAAAAGCGCTGACCCTCGACTACACCGACGAAGAGATCTACGTCCAACTGGACAAGAAGCACGCGAAAAAGGGCAACACCAAAAACGTCAAAGTCTACGTCACCGGCCTCAAGCCCGACTTTGACGTCCAGCCGGTGATCCAATCCGGTCGCACCCTCGTGCCGGTTCGCGCAATCGCCGAATCCCTTGACGCCGACGTCCAGTGGGACAACGCGACCCGCGTCATCACCCTGACCAACGAAGACGGCACCGTCGTCACCTTGCAGATCGACAACAAGACCGCAACCGTCAACGGCGAAACGGTCACCCTCGACGTACCGGCGAAGATCATCGACGGCCGCACCGTCGTACCGCTGCGCGCTCTGGGCGATTTCTTCGGCCTCGACGTCGAATGGATGAACGACTCCCGCATGGCGATCTTGAAGTAAAAAACAACGCAACAAAAAGAACCTCTGCCCGCGAGCAGAGGTTCTTTTGCTATTTATACGACGCGCGGAGTGCCACCGCGCGTGTGCTTGTTCTGATAGTTCACAATGTAGGTATCCAACTGTTGAGACACCTCCAAGACGATCGGATGTAGCAGGTTGCCTTGGTACTTGGTAACCACTTCACTTAACTTCCTGCGGCACTGTTCGATTTCATCGAGATAGGATTGCACCGTGAACCACCCCTTTTCCTCAACGTCTCTTTCTTTTATTTTATCCAAAACGAGCTCTTTTAACAACACTCATTTTACAGAACAAAAATTCCGGTCGCTCCCTTACTTGTTAACCGTTGAGGAGCGGACCGGAACATTATCGATTTAGCAGATGAACGGCCAGTTCGCCGCTTTTTTCCGCTTCTTGGCGCAGAGATTCGACGTGCGGTTGCATCAGTTCGCGGTAGTGGTCGCTTTGCTCGATGCAATCGACGATCTTGTCCCGCAGGCTTTCGTAGGTCACCGTGTTCACTGAATCGATCGCCTCTTCGAAGCCGACCCGCTTTACGAAGCGGTTGATCTTCGGGTCATAGGACAGCGACACGAACGGCACTCCGCAATGGGCGGCCAAGATCAGCGAATGCAAGCGCATCCCGATGATCAGGTCGGTGTTGGCGATGATGTTGGCGATGTCGCGGAACGAGAACTGACGGTTGAGCAGCACGGCCCGCTCCTTCATGTGCGACAACACCCGCTGCGAAGCGCCGACATCGCCGGGGTATTGCATGGGAATGAACACGACCTTCCAGCCTTCGCGCACCAGTCGGTCGGCGTTTTGCGCCAAGACCTCGTGAAACGGATGCGACGTCGACCAGTTGCGAATCGCGATGCCGGCGACCTTCTGATCGCCGCCGAGGTGCTTGGTGATCACCCCGAACTCTTTTAACAACTTCGCGCCCGCGTCCTCGGAGAACAGCGAGCAATCGATGGCAAACGCAGGGTCGGCCGTCACGTGCAGGTCCGGCCTGTCCACGCCGTAGGACAGCAGATCATCGCGCGACTTCGGGTCGCGCACGGTGATCAGGTTGACGCGGTTGACGACCTTGCGAATCAATTTTTCACTCAGGGACTTGGAGATCGGCCCGATCCCTTGTCCGTAGAACACGATCGGCTTCTTGAGCAGGTAGGCCATCTGCGCGATTCCAAGGTAGTACAGAATCGAACGCCCGCCCGTCACGTCCTGCAACAGAGAGCCGCCGCCCATCACCAGCATGTCGCAGCGCGACAGCTCGCGGAAAATCACGGCAAAATTCCAGCGGTTGACCGCCTTCACGCCAAACAGCGCCTCCGTGCGGGTCGGCTGGTTGGAGAGCACGATGATCTCCGCGTCCGGCTCGCGGTTGCGAATGCTCGACATGATGCCGAACAGAACGGTATCGTCTCCTAAATTGTCAAATCCGTAATAGCCGGAGATCAAAATGCGCGGCATAACTCGTCCCTTTCTTTCCGAAAAAACATATGCCTAAGTATAACAGTTCACTATCCGAATGGAAAGCAAGCCGTCTCCTTTTGGTAAATCTTGTTGCGAGTGAAGGGGGGCATCCCGTTTCATACTAGCGAGGAAACCTTTGAGAAAAGGAGTATTTTCATGAAGAAAAAGAGTCCTTTTCAACGGATGATCCGACTGGTCGGCGGCACCTTGCTCGGCGTGATCGGGCTGATCGCGGCGATCGGCCTTTACAAATTCGTGCTGGTCGCCAACCACATCTACGACCCCGACACGTTCGACAACCGCCTCACCACCCGCCCGCAGACCGAGGCCGTTCGGAAGGGGCAACCCGAGACCTTGCCATCTCCTGCAGAACACACTACCCAGCCGCCGAATCGGGCCAAGCGGTCGGGTCCTGATTCGCCTGCGAAAAATCTGTCTATCGGCCACACGTCGCCCGACCGCGAGTCCCAAGCGGCGCAAACGATCCTGTTGCTTGGCGTCGACTCCCGCGAAGGCGAACGGGCGCGCTCCGACACGATCATCTTGGCGACCGTGCCACCCGCCGGCGGCACGATCCACCTGCTGTCGATCCCGCGCGACACCTACGTCCCGGTCAGAGGGCACGGCTACACCAAAATCAACCACGCCATGACCTACGGCGGGGCCAAGCTCTTGAAACAGACCGTGGAAAACTTCCTCGGCGTGAAGATCGACCACACGGCGACGATCGACTTTGAAGGCTTTCGGCAGATCATCGACAAGTTGGGCGGCGTCGACCTGACCGTCGAGAAAACGATGAACTACGACGACCCGACCGACGGCACGCACATCCACCTCGTCAAGGGGCAAGCGATCCAAAACGGGGCTCAAGCGCTCGATTACGCCCGTTTTCGGCACGATGAAGAGGCTGACACCGGGCGGATGCGGAGACAGCAGGCCCTGCTTCGTGCTATGATGCAAAAAGGCGGACAACCGTCCCAATGGGGCAAACTGTTCGAACTGACGGACATCGTCGGCGACCATGTCAAAACAGACATCCCGCTCGGCGAAATGGTGCGTCTGTTCATGGCGTACGGCAACATCCGGAGCGACCAGATTCAAACGCTTTCTCTAAAAGGCGAAAACAAAATCTCGCCGCAGGATCACCTCTGGTACTTCTACGCCGACCCGACCCAAGTGGCCGACGTCTCCCGCCAATTGCAGCAGCTCAAACGAGGGATGGATACCAATGGCAACGGATAACCGAATCTCCATACAAAAAGTCAACATCCTGGGCGTGCCTTTTTCCACGCTCAGTTTCGAAGAGACCTTACGCATCCTGACCGAAAACCTCAGCGGCGGCGAACGACCGCTGCATATCATAACCGCAAACCCGGAGATCGTGATGATGGCGAGGACGAACGATACGATTCGCACGCTGCTTCACGAAGCCGACCTTGTGACCCCGGACGGCATCGGCGCCGTCTGGGCGTCGCAATATTACGGGCACAAACTCCGCGACCGCGTCACCGGCATGGAACTCTCCGGCGGCCTGATCGAATACGCGGCAGCCCACAACTTAAGCGTCTACCTGCTCGGCGCGACCCCGCCCTCGAACAGCAAGGCGGTCGAAAACCTCCGCACGAAATACCCCCACCTGCGCATCACCGGCCACCACGGCTACTTCCAGTCGGACGAAGAACCCTACATCGCCGAACACGTCCGGACCTTCAAGCCGGATCTCCTGCTGGTCGGGCTCGGCATGCCGCGCCAAGAACTGTTTATCCAAACCTACAAGGAACAGATCGGAGCCAAAGTCCTGATCGGCATCGGCGGCGTCATCGACATCTTCGCCGGCACCGTCAAACGCGCCCCGCGGATCTGGCAAAAAGCTCGCTTGGAATGGCTGTATCGCCTACTCTCCCAACCGAGCCGCTGGCGTCGCCAACTGGTGCTGCCTCAATTCGTCATGACCGTGCTGCGCGACCCGCACAAAAAGCGTGTCTGACCCGGAAGGAAATCCGTCCCAGCCTGTCGAAGAAAGTCGCTAGAAATTTGGGCAGGAGGACATCTCATGAGAAAACGCTTGGCCTTCTACGGCACCATGGCGCTTACCTTAGGCATCGGCATCGCACTCGGCCAAGTCGGTTTTGCCACCGGCAACACCGTGCCGGGCTCTGCCGACGACCCGATCGTCACCAAAAGCTATGTCGACCAAAAAATCGCCGAACTCAATAAAACCACCTCGTCGACCAACGGAGGTACGACAACGGGCACTACAGGCAACACCGGAACGACCACCCCGACCGGCACCTCCGTGGCCGGCATCGATACATTCAAGCCGATCAAACTGACCGCCGGTCAGACCTTGCTCGGCGGCGAAGGCACCGAGATCATCGTGCGCGGCCCTGGCGAAGTCCTCGCCGTCGCACCGGGCGCAGACGGCCTCTCCGACATCACCGGAGCCCTCGACATCCCGAACGGCCAAGCCCTCGCCAAAAACCACATGCTGCTCATCCCGCGCAAGGACGGCCGCGGCATCAAAGCGACCGCCGAGACCTACATCATGGTGCGCGGCACCTACACGCTCCAATAAACCACCCATACCAGGCAGCGACGGATGATAGGAACCCCCGCCGCTGCCTGTTTTCTTTGGAGGAACCCAAGGTGACCTACACAGGCAAACAATACGTAACCAACACCAAACAGCCCCCACCGCCGAAAAAGCCCAAGCGCAAAATCCGCTGGGGCCGGCTATTTCTGCTTCTACTCTTATTCTGCTTCGTCTTAACGATCACCGGCGCGGCCGGTTACGGTTTCTACCTCGAACGCAAAATCGCCGCCGAACCGAGCGAGGATGCAGCCGCCTTGGACCCGGCCCAACCGATCAACCTGCTGCTGATCGGTCTCGACAGCGACCCGAACGCCACCGAGGAGACCCGTCGGACCACGATGAACGCCGACACCCTGATCCTCGCCACCATTCAAGCGGACAAGAAAAAAGCGTCGCTGATCACCTTGCCGGGCAACACGCGCATCCAACTGTCGACCGGCCCGAACCCGCTTAGCGCCGCCTACGCCGTCGGCGGATTCGACCAACTCAAGCAGTCGGTCGAACAACTCACCGGCGTGACCGTCGACCGCTATGCGATGGTCGACTTTCCGGCTTTCCGAAAAGCGATCGACAGCTTAGGCGGCATTCCGTTCGAACTGGATCGTCCCGTCACCGACCCCGAAGGTCACGTCCACCTGCAAGCAGGCAAACGAACCCTCAGCGGGCAGGAGGCTCTGGCCGTCGTGCGCTTCCGTCAAGACGGCCAGAACGGCACCACGCGCCCCGACCGCCAACAGCGCTTCCTGAACGCCCTGCTCGCCACGGCGCGGCGCAGCCACGTCATCGACTGGCTGACAAGCATCCGCAACATGAGCGACACCTTCCGCACCGACATGACGATCAGCGAGATGGGCACCCTCGCCACCGCCTTGCAACAAGACGACGCCGTCATCACCACCGATACGGCTCCCGGCGTCCCGCTGAACCTGTACGGGGCTTCCTATTGGAAAGTCGATGACCAAGCTCTGCTAGAGATCGTCGAACAAGCCCAACATTGACAAGTCCTGTTGCGATCCACCAAGAAGCCCCGTCCACACCAGTTAGTGAACAGGGTAGAAGCGCCCGACCTGCGCACACTACAAATACCGAACGAGAGACACAACCTCTCCTTCGGAATCACACGTCTGGGGGTGTTTCGCACATGGCACTGGGCAGCGGCAAAACCAACGACCAGCTCGTACCGGCAGCACACAAAGCGCTGGATGACATGAAGTACGAAATCGCACGGGAAATGGGCTTGCCCGTCTACCAAGGCAGCGAAGACTACTGGGGTCACATCACCACGCGCGACGCAGGTGCCGTAGGCGGCCACATGGTTCGCAAAATGGTCGCTTTCACCCAAGCGATGATGGCCAACCAAAACCCGGCTGACGGCCCGGCAGGGCAATAACAACTTCATAGGCAACCTATTACATGGCTCCGGTACCCACCGGAGCTTTTCTACCGTTTTAGATTCTCCGTACCAACTTTTTCTATACCTCTTACAAATTAATCGAAATGGCGTATAATAAACAGTAAGGATAGGTATCAAGCAAGACGCATTGACACACTCTAGGAAATGCAGTAACATACTCTTGTTTCTTTTTTCCTACGAAACGCACTTAGGATTCTACAAGAATCACTTTTTACATAAGGGGGCATCACCCAATGGCCAAACGTTACCTCTTTACCTCCGAGTCCGTTACCGAAGGGCATCCGGACAAAATCTGTGACCAGATTTCCGATTCCGTCCTCGACGCGATCCTCGCCAACGACGCCAACGCACGCGTCGCTTGCGAAACATCCGTCACCACCGGTCTCGTGCTCGTAGCAGGTGAGATCACCACCTCCACCTACGTGGACATCCCGAAGATCGTTCGCGAAACCATTCGCGATATCGGCTACACCCGCGCCAAGTTCGGTTTTGACTCCGAAACTTGCGCCGTGTTGACTTCCATCGACGAACAGTCCCCGGACATCGCGATGGGCGTCGACCAAGCCCTCGAATCCCGTGAAGGCCAAATGACCGACGCTGAAATCGAAGCGATCGGCGCAGGCGACCAAGGTCTGATGTTCGGCTTTGCGTGCAACGAGACCGAAGAGCTCATGCCGCTCCCGATCTCCCTCGCGCACAAGCTGTCCCGCCGCCTGTCCGAAGTCCGTAAAAACGGCACTCTCGACTACTTGCGTCCGGACGGCAAGACCCAAGTCACCGTCGAATACGAAGATGACAAGCCGGTTCGCGTCGAAACCGTCGTCATCTCCACCCAGCACGCAGAAGAAATCACCCTCGAACAAATCAAGAAAGACCTGATGGAGCACGTGATCAAGCCGATTCTCCCGACCGAGCTGATCGACGCCAACACCAAGTACTTCATCAACCCGACCGGCCGTTTCGTCATCGGCGGGCCGCAAGGCGACGCAGGTCTGACCGGTCGCAAAATCATCGTCGACACCTATGGCGGTTACGCACGTCACGGCGGCGGTGCATTCTCCGGCAAGGATCCGACCAAAGTCGACCGTTCCGCAGCCTACGCAGCTCGCTACGTAGCCAAGAACATCGTCGCTGCAGGTCTGGCAACCAAATGCGAAGTCCAACTGGCCTATGCAATCGGCGTAGCTCGCCCGGTCTCCGTCATGGTTGACACCTTTGGCACCGGCAAAATCGATGAATCCAAGATCGTCGAACTGGTCGAAAAGAACTTCGACCTGCGCCCGGCAGGGATCATCAAGACCCTCGACCTGCGCCGTCCGATCTACCGCCAAACGGCTGCATACGGTCACTTCGGTCGCAACGACATCGACGTACCGTGGGAGCGCACCGACAAAGCAGATACCCTGCGTACCGAAGCAGGTCTGTAATCCCTTGGCGTTAGCCAAAAAAGGGACAAGCTCGCAAACACACGAAAGCCCCTTGCTCACCACTGAGCAGGGGGCTTTTTCTTTGTCTTGCCGATAGGCGGTTGTTTGGTGTCGTCTAGCCGCTCCAGGAAAGGTAGATCCTCCGGGCTCCTGTGAAACTCGCATCCCTTTGATTGAGTGAAAAGCGGAGGGGATGCGAGCTTTCAGAAGTCGCCGCTCCGGATCTACCTTTCCTTCCGCTCCCTCGAAGGCAGGCGTTACACGGGCATCGTCTACTAAAGACAATAAAACCACCCGTCTAGCAACGGGGTACACCTCACGAGCTAGGAAGTAGTAGGGGAGGGGAGAGGCAGTCAAGTGAGTGGGCGGGAAAATATATCCGGAGAGGTGAGATTTGAACTTGGCATCCCGACCGCACTTCACACAATCAAGGGATGCAAGTTCACCCGAACCCGGAGGATATATTTTCCCGCCCACGGCTTAACGACCACAGTCCTTCACCCCGGTGCGACCTTAACAACCACCCCAGCCAAACGGCAAGAACAACATGGCCTAACGG
Source organism: Bacilli bacterium (assembly GCA_035776695.1). Classification (GTDB taxonomy): domain Bacteria; phylum Bacillota; class Bacilli; order Tumebacillales; family Tumebacillaceae; genus Tumebacillus. The sequence continues at coordinate 22,733 of DASTWJ010000211.1, read as the reverse complement.
CAAAGAGAACAGAAAAGCTCGACCTACGCTTCCACAAAGCAAAACGGCTACCGCCACACAACCCATTTTCCAAAGCAAAACGGCTACCGCCACAAAGCCTATTTTCCACAAAAAAGGTTGCCGTCCCACATTCCTTTTTCCAAGAAAAAAAGCCCCGACATCCTCGGGGCCTTTTCCACTTACGCGATAATCAACTGACCATACTTCTGCATCCGATAACGCTCCCATTCCTCATACAGCGTCACCGACATATCCATCGCCTCGGTCAGCTCCACCGTCTGCCCATGCTTATGCAACAAACCCATCGCCAAGTGCAGATGATGAATCGCCTCCGGCAACTCCTTCTTTTTCCGATACAGACTAGCCAACAACCGATGAGCTTTCGCCGCCTCCAGATCGTCTTCCGACACCATCGTCAGCCCGCTCTGCAGCAGCGCGATCCCCTCATCCAGTCGGTTTTCCATCAATCGAACCGACGCCATCTCAAACTGCGTCAACCCGACCTCGAACGAATCATAGAGTCGCGTATACCCATCCGTACATTCCTCCAGCAAACGCATCGCCTCGTCCGTCCGTTCCTGCTTTGCCAACACGACAGCCATCGAGCGTTTCACCTCATAAGACAACTTCACATTGTCCAACCCGCTCAAAATCGCCGTCGCCTGCTCCGCCAGCTCCCGCGCCTGAGCCAGATCCTTCTGCTCCCGGTACGACATCGCCAACTTCGCACAAAGGAGACCTGTCTCTTCCGCCGAAGCCTCCTCCGGGCGAGACTCATAAGCCAGACGCAAATACTCCTGCGCCTCCTCCCTCTCACCCAACTTAAACAGCGTCATTCCCGTCCGCGAGAACAACTGCGAGCGAACATACCCGTCCACCTCGTCGCTCTCACATAGATCCAACGCCTTCTTCCAATGGAACAAGGCCAACTGATACTGACCCGACAGCTCCGCGATTTCCCCGAGCCGGAACATCACTCGCACCGACTCATCGGTCAACTGCTGCCGCATCACCACCTGCAACAACTCGTCCAACAACACGGACGCCTCATCGTATTTCTGTAGCTTCACACAACACTCCGCCAACGTCAGACGATACTGCTCCTCCTCCGACTTCGGCACCTCGCCCATGTTCTTGAGCAAAGCATACCCTTTCTGATACGACCCGGCCTCAATCAACGCTTTTGCCAGAACAAACGAAGAGCGCTGCTTCATCTGCGAATCCGTATCGCTCACAAAAAACTCGATCGGCTTGCCCAACCGATCCGCCAGAGACGACAACACTTGATAAGAAGGAAACGCCTTGCCGTTTTCAATCTGACAGATCATACTCGACGTCACAATGCCATCTGCGAGATCATGCTGCGTCATGCCTTTTTCCTTGCGTGCTCTTTTTAACTGTTGCCCTAAAGAGGTGTTGTCCATAACAGACCCTCCAGATTAACGTATCTTTTTGTTGGAATCTTATTAAGTTTATCTTATCAACGGCAACATTTACACGCAAAACGAACAATTATACTGAGGACAAACCAGTCCTCTCGCGCAACAATTCGCACCTTGAATCTCCTTCTCAGCCCCTCGGATGGCAAAAAGTATGAAAAAAAAGTTTGAATTTGTCGAAAAGAAGCTTTTACGACTCAAAAAAAGTCGGACAACCCGAAAAAATAAAAAATCTGCCCCCAAGCCCCCCCAAAAACAACCCCCACCCTCCGTATCCTATAGCATATCACCCTTACCCCATTGCACAGGGGCGCAGCTGACCCGGCTGCGCCCCACTTTTATAGGAAGGGGACTTTAGCAGGAAAACGCATTTCTTTATGGAAGTAAATATAGGCTCTACCTGATGAGCTACACCTAGCACCAGACAAACGGGGGATACCGTCATGGCGACAAAACTCGATGCCAAAATGTTGGACAAAGCCATACAGGCCACCCTGGAAGCGATCGACACCGGCAAGCAACAAGTTTTCGAGATCGCCGAAAGCGCTCGCAAAGAACAACAAGGTTTGCGCGACGAAGCGGCCTCGATACAACGTCAAGTCAACGACACGATCCAAGAAGTCGACCGATTGGAAGCCGACTACCGCAAAGCGCGGCGCCGACTCGTCGAAGTCAGCCGTGACTTTAGCAAATATACCGAAGACGCCGTCCGCACCTCCTATGACGACGCGCACCAGCTCCAGACCCAAGTCATGGTCACCCGCGAGCGCGAAGCCCAACTGCGGGCTCGCCGCGACGACATCGAGCGACGGATGCGCAACCTCGTCCAGACGATCGAGCGGGCCGAAAGCCTCGTCACCCAACTCGGCGTCGCCTTTTCCTACCTGTCGGGCGACCTGCTGAACCTCGGACATGCCCTCAAGAGCGTCGAACAGCGCCAATTCCTCGGCATTCGCGTCATCCAAGCTCAGGAAGAAGAACGCAAGCGCGTCGCGCGCGAAATCCACGACGGACCGGCTCAGATGATGGCCAACGTCGTCTTGCGCGCCGAAATCTGTGAGCGCATGCTCGACCGCGACGTCAACAAAGTGCGCGGCGAACTGCGCGAACTCAAGGAAATCGTCCGCAAGTCCCTGTCCGAAGTTCGGCAGATCATCTTCGACCTGCGACCGATGGCGTTGGACGACCTCGGCCTCGTGCCGACCCTGCGCCGCTACCTGGCCGATTTCCAAGACAAATACGGCATCATCACCGAACTCAAACTGTTCGGACGGGAGAAGCGCTTCCACACGGGACTCGAAGTCGCGATCTTCCGCTCGATCCAAGAAGCGCTGAACAACATTTGGAAACACGCCAAGGCGCGAACCGCCATCGTCCGTCTGGAAATGACCGACAAACAACTGATCGCCCACATCGAAGACGACGGCGTCGGATTCTTCGTCGAAGAGATGCTGGATGACGAACAGGGCGGACACTTCGGACTGCTCGGCATGCAAGAGCGCGTCCAACTGCTAGATGGCAAACTGGAGATCAAGTCCACCAAGAACAAAGGCACCCGCGTGATGATCTCGCTGCCGACCACCGACTAAAGGAGGGCCACTCATGCCTACCAAGATCAGCCTGCTGCTGGCCGACGACCATACACTCTTCCGTCAAGGACTGCGCCGCATCTTCGAACTGGAAGACGACATCGAAATCGTCGGCGAATGCTCCGACGGCGAAGCGACCGTCGCGATGGCGCTTGACCTGACCCCGCAAGTCGTGTTGATGGACATCAACATGCCGAAAAAGACAGGCGTCGAAGCCACCCGCGAACTGAAAGAAGCCAACCCGAACCTGAAGATCCTGATCCTGTCGATCCACGACGACGAAGCCTACATCTTCGAAACGATCCGCGCCGGAGCGAACGGCTACCTGCTCAAAGACGTCGAATCGAACACCCTCGTCGACGCCGTGCGCCAAGTTGCCGCCGGATCATCCTTTATCCACCCGCAGGTGACCACCAAGCTGCTCGACGAATTCAAGCGCCTGTCGAGCCAAGTCTATGACGGAGAGGGGAACTACGACAACGGCGAAGTCATCCTCAACTACGACTGGCAGAGCATCCTGACCCAGCGGGAAATGGAAATCCTCAAACTGATGGCGGAAGGGAAGAGCAACCGCACCATCGGCGAAGTCCTGTTCATCTCCGAAAAGACAGTCAAAAACCACGTCTCCTCGATCCTCGGCAAACTGGGCGTCGACGACCGCACCCAAGCGGTGATCACCGCCGCCAAACGCAGTTGGGTCAAACTCTAGGAAAAAGACACGTGGATAAGTTGGGCGGCATATATTGACACCACAAGGAGGTGTCGTGATGCTCGCCCTTTTCATTTGGGGATTTGCGTTGTACGGAATCTTCGTCGTCCTGTGGAAAATCATGCGTGCCCTGATCCTGAAACAAAAACGCAGCCTGCCCGTCCTCGCCGTCCTGATCGTCCACGAGGGGGCCAGCTACATCGAAGGCATCCTCCGCACCTTGACCCAGGCCGAACCGTTTGCCGGTCGGGACCTGCAAATCCTCGTCCTCGACTGCGGCTCTCGCGACGAGACCGCCCACATCGTCGAAGCGATCGCAAGGAAGCACGGCACCGTGCGGTTGGTCCGCACCGCCGCCGACCCGTACCACGAAGCGACCCGCGAACTACAAAAACACAGCCGTACCATCCAATGCCTCTTCGACTTGCGCGGCAAAATCGACCCACTCGCCGTCGTCCCGACCCTCGCTTCCTTCTGGCACGGAAAATAGGACTTAAGACTCATGCGCCCCGCCCATCCCAGGGGCTATAATAAAGCCATAAGATGAGTCAATCAATAAAGGCAAACCCGTCGAAAGGCGGGGACGCAAAGCCATGGGTCTAATGTCGGTTCTCCCTAAACCGGCGATGATTGCCAGGTTGCTGATTGATACGGTCGCGGAATCGTACCCCACGATTCTGCCAAGTATCCACTTTCGGCAATCCGGAAGTGGATTTTTTATTCAGCGCTTGACTCATCAGCACTCTCTCATTTTGACCCTTTTTGTAATCCCCCTACCCCCCACACAAAGAAAGCTCGCTTGGGCCCCCAACCCATTCGAGCTTTCTTTGCTTTTCTGGGCCTCCGGCCCCAACCCCCTCTAAGAGCAAACACCCTGCCGTCCTCAAAAAGTGAAGAAGCACGAACATTGCCAGCGCCAAGAGTAAGCGGAAGGGGAGGTATATCCGTAGGGTGAGATCAGAACGAGCATCCCGACCGCTTTATCACAATCAGAGGGATGCGAGTTCTCCCGAACCCGGAGGATATACCTCCCCTGCAGCGGCTATAAGGCAGCGGCGGATCTACAACACAAAAGCGCCCTCTCGGGCAAAAAAAAGGACCTCTCAAACCACACGGAGAGGTCAAGATATGGAAAGAAGGAGGTCAGGTAATGAAAAAGTCACTCGCAACACTGGTGGTGAATCGTTCATACTTCATCCTATGCAGAAACGCCTCAAATATTTCGACTATTTAGAAAACGAACCCCGAAATTATTTCTCCATCGCCATGACATAAACACTATTTATATGATATACTATCCAAGTAATATTACTTTCATTGGGCTACGTTAGAGGTGAATTATATGGACGTTCCTCGTATAAAAACATCATCGCTCGGCATCAAAGTCATACGTGGCGGCATCCTCTACCTGCTGCTCGTCTTCGGCGCGGTCTCCTTTCTCGAATTGGGTCGCTCGATCGACCTTTTCCACCTGCCATGGAGCGACAAACCAAACGAAGAAGTCATCCTGCTCCGCGCGATCGTCATGCACTCACTCCTGCTCTCTTTCCTTTTCATCCGCCACCTATTCAGCGGCCTCGGCGTCTTCAACACCGTCCACCGCCGCCGACTGCACTACGCCTACTCTTGGCTCCTGGGCCTCTCCGCCCTCGGCCTCACTTTCAAATACTTTGACAGCCCGTTCCTCAACACCATGAACCAACTCGTTCAATGGTTCGGATGGACAGGCTTATTCGCATTCGCCTACATCCTCTACCTGCTGCTCAAAGTCTACCACCACATCGAAGAGCGCCTTCATTCCGAAACCAAGCTCTCCGAAAGCTTCTATCAACAACTGGTCACCGACCCGCTCACCGACCTGCCCAACCGCGTTCTCTTCCAACGCCACCTGGCCGAAGCCCTCGAAGACACCCGCCAACACCACGAACAACTGGCCGTGCTCTTCCTCGACCTCGACCGCTTCAAACTGATCAACGACTCCCTCGGCCACACCGCCGGCGACACCCTGCTCCAACGCGTCGTCACGAGGCTGAAAGAATGCCTCCCCTCCGGCCAACTCGTCTACCGCCTGGGAGGCGACGAATTCGTCTGCATCCTGACCGGCCTGAACGATAGCGAACAAGAACCGATCGCTCGCGCCCGCGAGATCACCGACGCCCTGCGCCAACCGTTCGTCATCGACGGCCACGAACTGTTCATCACCACCTCGATCGGCATCTCCCGCTACCCGTACGACGGCGAAGACTGGGAGACCCTGTTCAAGAACGCCGACACCGCCATGTACCGCGCCAAAGAACAAGGCCGCAACCACTGGCAATTCTACGACGCCCACATGCACGAACTCTCCTTCGAGCGACTGGCTTTGGAAAAAGACATGCGCAAAGCCCTCGAACGAGGCGGCGAGGATTTCATCCTCCACTACCAACCGCAAGTCAACATCCACAACGGAAAAATCCACGGCCTCGAAGCCCTCGTCCGCTGGAACCACCCCGAGCGGGGCATGGTCTCCCCGGGACAATTCATCCCGCTGGCTGAGGAAACACAGCTGATCATCCCGCTTGGCGAATACGTCCTGCGCGAAGCCTGCCGTCAAAACAAAGCGTGGCAAGACATGGGCTACCCACCGGTGCGCGTCTCCGTCAACCTGTCCGCCCACCAGTTCAACCAGCCGAACCTCGTCGCGATCGTCAAACAGATCCTCCACGAGACCGGTCTCAACCCGAAGTACCTCGACTTGGAGATCACCGAGAGCATGACGATGAACAACGTCGAGCACGCCATCGCCACGATGTACGAACTGGCGGCCTTGGGCATCCAGATCTCGATCGACGACTTCGGCACGAGCTACTCGTCGCTGAACTACCTCAAGAAGTTCCCGATCCACACCTTGAAGATCGACCAATCGTTCGTCCGCGATATCTCGACCGACCCGGATGACGCGGCGATCGCCACGGCGATCATCGTGCTGGCCCACTCCCTGCACTTGAACGTCATCGCCGAGGGCGTGGAGACGATGGAGCAGCTGTCCTTCCTGCGGGAGCAAGACTGCGACGAAATGCAAGGCTACCTCTACAGCCGCCCGCTGCCGCCGCAGGAGATCGAATCGTTTCTCCAAGAAGAACGCGACCTGTTGAACTTAGAGAGCTTCGTGACGTGGAAGCAGTAACGGGTGCTTCCCACGAACCCTTTTTCCAAAAGAACCGCTTTCCGACCTGTTCGGGAGGCGGTTTTTTGCGTGCAAATTTACACTTCCTTAACGTGAGTCGCGAACTGGCTTTACGTTTGGCTGGTAGGATGAAACATGTAAGCAAGACAAACAAACGAACAACCGAAACACCTAATTTCAGAGACCTACATGAAGGGGGATTTACCAGATGTTCGCGATGAAAAAAATGGCTTCTCTCGGTTTGGTTGCCACTTTGGCAGCAGGCTTGTTGGTCGGTTGCGGCAACACGGATGAACATACAGCAAACAACAACAATGGGGAAAAACCGGCGGCCCAAGACGGCCTCTCCGGCAAAGTGAGCGCGTCCGGCTCCTCCGCGCTGCTCCCGCTGGTCAAGCAAGCGGCCAACAATTTCCAAGACGCGCACACCGGCGTCACCGTCAACGTCGCAGGCGGCGGTTCCGGCACCGGCCTGAAGCAAGTGGCGGAAGGCGCGGTCGACATCGGCAACTCCGACGTCGAGCCGGGTGATCCGTACAAAGACGCGGGCCTCGTCGACCATGTGGTGGCGGTTGCACCGTTCGTCCTCGTCGTCAACAGCGGCGTCAACATCGACAACCTGTCCAAAGCAGACGCGGCGAAAGTGCTGACCGGCGAAGTAACCAACTGGAAAGAGATCGGCGGAAACGACCAGAACATCACGATCATCGGCCGCGCCGAATCCTCCGGCTCCCGCAAGTTCATCAAGTCGGCGCTGATTCCGGAAGGCAAAGACTTCGCGAAAAACGCGATCGCTCAAGATTCCACCGGTTCTTTGAGAACGGCTGTCCAACAAACGCAAGGCGCGATCGGCTACATGGACGCCGCCTACGCGAAAGGGGACAACCTGAAAGTCCTGAAATTGGACGGCGTCGAATACTCGATGGAAAACGTCGCATCCGGCACCTACACCCTCGCCACCAACGAACACATGTACACCAAGGGCGAGCCGAACGAAGCGACCCAAGCGTTCCTCGACTACATCATGTCCGACGAGTTTCAAAACGAGTACGTCGAGAAAATGAACTTCCTACCGATCAACAAGTAAACACAACCCCCGCTTCACAGCGGATTCTCTTTCGCGGGAGGGGACGGCGACCATCGCCGTCCCTTGCCGGACGTTTCACGACCACAAGTTAGGGGGGACGTGCGATGGCAGTTCCGAACCAAGAAGGGAATGCGGCGGCTCCCGGCTTCAACAAAGGCCGCATGTTCAACGACAAGTTGATGCGCTGGCTGTTCGTCGGCAGTGCAATCCTTGTATCGCTCATCATCTTTTCGATCATTCTATTTGTCGGCAAGCAAGGCGTCCTGACGTTTCAAGACGTTTCTCCGCTGGAGTTCTTCTTCTCGACCGACTGGTCGCCGTCCAAGGATCAGTACGGCGCGCTGACCTTTATCCTCGGCACGTTTATCGTCACCGCCGTCGCGTTGGTGCTGGCGGTACCGCTGGCGGTCGGCGGGGCGGTGTTTATGGCCAAGATCGCGCCGAACTGGATGCGCGAGATCATGCGTCCGGCGACCGATCTGTTCGTCGGCATCCCGTCTGTCGTCTACGGTCTCGTCGGCTTGACGGTGTTCGTCCCGTTCTTCGCCAAGGTGTTCGGCTCGGCAGGCTTTGGCGTGATGCCGGCGGCGATCATCCTCGCGATCATGATTCTGCCGACGATCCTCTCGGTCAGTGAAGACGCGATCCGCACCCTGCCCGGCGCGTTGGAGGAAGCGTCTTACGCCCTCGGCGCCACCCGTTGGCAAACGATCCGCAAGGTGCTGCTTCCGGCGGCGACTCCGGGCATCCTGACCGGTGTGATCCTCGGTATGGGCCGGGCGATCGGCGAAGCGATGGCGGTGCAGATGGTCATCGGCAACGCGCCGATCCTGCCGACCGGCTTGGCGCAGCCGACCTCCGTCCTGACCACGCAGATCGTGCAAGAGATGCCGAACTCGATCTTCGGCACGACGACCAACAACGCGCTCTTCCTGATGTCGCTCGTGTTGCTGCTCGTCTCTCTGTCCCTGATTCTGATCATTCGCCTCGTCGCGCGTAGGAGGGAAGCGTAATGAAGAGCAAAGCAACCGACCGATTGGCCACGGCGTTTTTCTGGGGCATCGGCCTCCTGATCTTGTTCATCCTCGTCTGGTTCTTGTGGCACATCCTCGGTGCGGGTGTTCCTCACCTGTCTTGGGACTTCATCGCCGGTGAACCGGAAGAGATGATCGAAGGCGGCGGCGTCGGCCCGCAATTGTTCAACTCGTTCTACCTGTTGTTCCTGTCCCTGCTGTTCTCGATCCCGTTTGGCATCGGAGCGGGGGTCTGGCTGTCCGAATATGCGAAAAAGAATTGGTTCACCGACCTCGTGCGCATCTCCACGGAAATGCTCGCGTCCGTCCCGTCGATCGTCTTCGGTCTGTTCGGGATGCTGCTGTTCGTGACCGTGTTCGGCTTCGGCTTTACGATCCTCGGCGGGGCGCTGACGTTGTCCCTGCTCAACCTGCCTGTCCTCGTCCGCGTGACGGAAGAAACGTTGCGTGCGGTACCGACTTCCTACCGCGAAGCGTCGGCAGCCCTTGGCGCGACCAAATGGCAGACGATTCGCAAAGTGCTGATCCCAAGCGCCTTGCCGGGTCTGGTCACCGGCGTCACTTTGGTCGCCGGACGGGCGCTCGGCGAATCGGCGATCCTGATCTTCACCGCGGGCGTCACCGTGTCGCGCTTCGCTCCCGACCTGAACCTGTTTGCCTCCGGGGAAACGCTGTCGGTTCACCTCTGGTACGTCCGCGCCGAAGGGCTCGTCCCCGACGCGATGCAGATCGCAGAAGGCACCGCCGCCCTGCTCGTGCTCGTCGTGTTGGCGCTCAACCTGCTGATCGCCATCCCCAGCCGATTGATGCAACGCAAGATGACAGGCAAGTCCAGCTAATCGAACGCTATCGAACGGAAAGTGAGGAGAAGCCTCCATGACGCAAGCGACCGTGCAAGAAACCACCCAAGCGACACAGGAAAAACTCCGCGTGCAACATCTCAACCTGTTCTACGGCGACAACCAAGCGCTCCATGACATCAACCTGAGCGTCCCCGCGGGCTCGATCACCGCGTTTATCGGCCCGTCCGGCTGCGGCAAATCGACGCTTCTGCGCACACTAAACCGAATGAACGACCTGATCCCCGGCGTGAAGATCGACGGGGAAGTGCTCGTCGACAACCACAACATCTATGCGCCGGACACCGACATCGTCCACCTGCGCAAACATGTCGGGATGGTCTTCCAGCGCCCGAACCCGTTCCCGATGTCGATCTACGACAACATCGCGTACGGCCCGCGCATCCACGGCATCAAGAAAAAGCGCGTCCTCGACGAAATCGTGGAAAAATCGCTGCAGCAAGCGGCGCTGTGGAACGAAGTCAAAGACCGCTTGAACAAATCGGCGATGGGTCTGTCCGGCGGCCAACAGCAGCGCCTGTGCATCGCCCGCCTGCTCGCCGTCGACCCGGACGTGCTCCTGATGGACGAACCGACATCGGCGCTCGACCCGATCTCCACCTTGAAAGTGGAGGAGTTGACCCAGGAACTGAAGGAGAAGTACACCATCATCATGGTGACGCACAACATGCAACAGGCTGCTCGCATCTCCGACACCACCGCGTTTTTCCTGAACGGGGTGATGGTGGAGCACGGCGAGACGGACCGACTGTTCACCAACCCGACCGACCAGCGCACCGAGGACTATATCACGGGTCGTTTCGGCTAACCCCCCGACGAAAACCGATATCGGATACCAGGAGGCGACGAGTGAGATGGACAACCGCAAAGGGTTTCACCAATCGTTGGAGGACTTGCAACGCGACATTTTGAAAATGGGCGTGATGGTCGAGGAAGCGATCTACCAAGCGGTCAAATCGCTGGCAAGTCTCGACGCCAAGATCGCCCAAGAGGTGATCGACGGTGACGAAGCGATCAACAATAGGATGGTCGACGTGGAATCGGAATGCTTGCGCCTGCTCGCTCTGCAGCAGCCGATGGCCGGCGACTTGCGCGTGATCGGCACCGCCATGAAGATCGTCACCGACCTCGAACGGATCGGCGACCACGCCGTCGACATCGCGAAAACGACCGTCCGCCTGCAAGGCGACAAGCTGCTCAAGCCGCTGATCGACACCCCGCGCATGGCCGATCTGGCCAAAGAGATGCTGAATGAAGCGCTCAACGCCTACGTCAACCGCGACACCAAGACGGCGCTGAGCTTGGCGGCAAAAGACGATGTCGTCGACGGCATCTACAAAGAGATCTTCCTCGAACTGCAAGAGCTGATGGAGCGCGACAAAGCGAACGTCAACCAAGCGATGAAACTCCTGATGGTCGCCAACGGCCTCGAACGGATCGCCGACCATGCGACGAACATCGGCGAATGGGTGATCTACATGGTCTCCGGCGATCGCAAAGACCTCAACGCCTAAGCGCGAAAGCACCGCAAGCGGCAGGACTTCCCGCGCTCCGACTCGAATCCCCTTAGACAGCGAATCGAACGGCGAACAAGGAGGGGCGAGTTGTGGGCGACTTGTTACAAGGAACGAACGGACAGAGCGGACAAAACGGACGGGAGGAACTGTCCGGCACGATCAAACGCATCACCTATGTCAACGAAGAGAACGGCTACACCATCGCCTCTCTGAAAGCGGAGGGCAAGACGAACGCGGTGACGGTCGTCGGCACGATGCCAGGCCTCTCCGTTGGGGAAAATGTGCGGTTGCAAGGACGCTGGCACCGCCACGAGAAATTCGGGCTGCAACTGCAAGTCGAGTCCTACGAGCGCGTGCGCCCCGTAACGCGAGAGGGGATCGAGAAGTTTCTCGCCTCCTCCTCGATCAAAGGCGTCGGCCCCGCCACCGCGAAGAAGATCGTCGCCCACTTCGGCGAAGAGACGCTCGACATCTTGGACCGGACGCCCGAGCGACTGTCCGAAGTCGAAGGCATCGGCCAAGTGAAGGCGGAGAAGATCGCGCGAGGGTTTCGCGAGGTAAGCGGCGTGCAGTCGGTGATGCTCTACCTCGGTGCACGTGGCGTTACGCCTGCATTAGCGGCGAAAATCTACAAACGCTATGGAGCGGAAGCGATCGAGGTGCTGGAGCAAGACCCGTACCGGCTGGTCGACGAAGTGCCGGGCGTGGGCTTCAAGACGGCCGACAAACTGGCGCAACTGCTCGGACTGCCTCCGCTGGCGGCGGGACGGCTTCGCGTCGGCTTGAAGCACATCCTGCGCCAAGCGTCCGACGATGGGCATGTCTATCTGCCCGTCCGTGAGCTGTTGCAAAAAGCGGCGAGCTTGCTGGGCGACGAAGCGATTCCCAAGTTGCCCGAGATGCTCCGACAACTGGCTGCAAAGCGCACCGGCGGCGTGATCGTCGAGGAGGCGGAAGGCGAGCATCTGGTGTATTTGGCAGGGTTTTATTTTTCCGAAACGAAAGCGGCGGAACGGATTGGCAAAATGGTCGGTGCGGAGAGCGACCCGATCTGTACCGACCTGTCTTGGTTGGACGACCTCGCGAAGCGCAACGGCATGCAAGTGGCACCGCTGCAGCAACGAGCGGTGGAAGCGGTGCTCACCGAGCGGCTGGTCGTGGTCACGGGCGGCCCCGGCACCGGCAAGACGACGACGGTCAAGATGATGATCGCCGCCCTTCAGGAGCAAGGCATCACCCCCGTGCTCGCCGCCCCGACCGGTCGTGCCGCCAAGCGGATGACCGAGAGCACGGGGATGCCGGCGAAAACGTTGCACCGCCTGCTCGAATACGCCCACGTCGAAGGCGAGGGGCTGACGTTTCAGCGCAACGAGGAGCACCGCTTGGACGGTCGCGTGTTTATCGTCGATGAAGCGTCGATGCTCGACATCCTGCTGGCGTTTCAACTGCTGCGCGCTTTGCCTGACGAAGCGCGGCTGGTGCTCGTCGGCGACATCGACCAACTGCCGAGCGTCGGCCCCGGTCGGGTGTTGCAGGACATCATCGAGTCGGAACGGGTGAGTGTCGTGCGACTGCAAACGATCTTTCGCCAAGCAAAAGAAAGCCTGATCGTCAAAAACGCCCACCGCATCAACGAAGGTCTGATGCCGCAGGCGGATAAGCAGGGCGACTTTTTCTTCCTGCAAGAAGGGCGACCCGAGGAGCTGACCGCGCTGGTGTCCGACTTGGCCGCCCGTCGCTTGCCGGCTTTTTTGCACGGGGATGCGATTGAGGATATCCAAGTGCTCGTCCCGATGCGGCGCGGGGCGGTCGGGGTCGAGGCGTTGAACGAACACCTGCAAGCCGCTCTCAACCCGCCAAGCCCCGACAAGATCGAACTGGTGCAAAACAGCCGCACCCTGCGCACGGGCGACAAAGTGATGCAGATTCGCAACAACTACCAAAAGGAAGTGTTCAACGGCGACGTCGGCCGCATCCGCGCCATCGATGCCGAGGAAGGGGAAGTGACCGTGGAGTTCCCCGATCTCGAGGAAGCGCGAGAGGTGGTCTACGGCGGCAACGAGCTCGACGAACTCGTTCTCGCCTACGCCGTGACCGTACACAAGAGCCAAGGCAGCGAATACCCCTGCGTGATTCTGCCGCTGGTGATGCAACATCGGGTGATGCTCCGGCGCAACCTGCTGTACACGGGCGTCACGCGGGCCAAGCAGCTCGTCGTGCTCGTCGGCACGACGGAGGCGCTTCGCATCGCCTTGCGCCGTGGCGACGTCGGCGGGCGGTATTCGCGGCTTGGCGCTCGAATCAGGAGCCAAGCGACCACGCAACGATAACGGCTCGACTATTCCGGAGGTGTCTTATGGCTTCGCGCGTACTTGTGGTGGATGATGAAGCAGCGATTGCGAAACTGGTGGAATACAACTTGCAACAGGCCGGCTTCGAGGTGGAAACGGCGGCGTCGGGCACCGAGGCGTTGGAGAAACTCAGCGCCGGTCCCAAGCCGGACCTGATCGTGCTCGACCTGATGCTGCCGGGGATCGGCGGCATGGAGCTGACCCAGCGACTGCGCAAGGAAGGCGTTTCCACCCCGATCATCATGCTCACCGCCAAAGAAGATGAAGTCGACCGTATCTTGGGCCTCGAAATGGGTGCGGACGACTATGTGACCAAGCCGTTCTCGCCGCGCGAGCTGGTGGCGCGGGTGAAGGCGGTGCTGCGTCGTGCGACCGACGAAGGCGGTCAGGAGGAAGGCGTGTTCCAATGCGGCGAGATCCACGTCGACGTCAACCGCTATGACGTGTCGATCCGCGGGGAGAAGGTCGAATTGACCCCGCGCGAGTTCGAACTGCTCCACCACCTGATCAAAAACGTCGGCCACGTGATGAGCCGCGACCATCTGCTGGACAAAGTGTGGGGCTATGAGTTTGTAGGCGACACGCGCATCGTCGACGTGCACATCTCCCACCTGCGCGACAAACTGGAACACGACCCGAAACAGCCCGTCTACATCAAGACGGTGCGCGGCGTCGGGTACAAGCTGGTCGGTGGCGAGGGATGATCCGCGGCATCCGCAAGCGGATCGTCCTGACCTATCTGGTACTGATCCTGCTTGCGCTTTCGATTTTCGGGGTGTACATGTTGTCTTTTATCGAACGGCTGTATATGGACAACTTCAACGAGCACCTGCGGGAAGAGACCACCCTGCTCGCCGAATGGATCACGCCGCGCATCGAGATGAAGACGCGGGCGGAGCAGAAGGAAGTGTACGAGTTGACCCGCCATACCGCGCTGACCATCGGCGGGCGGGTGACGATCATCGCGGCGGACGGACATGTGCTCGTCGACACGATGAGCGACGCCGAAACGGTGAGCAACCAACTGGACGACCCGGAGGTGGCGACGGCGCTCTACGACGGGGTCGTCGGCAACGACATTCGCAAAACGGACTATGCGACGTACAACGTCCAGCACTTCGCCGTCCCCGTGTTTCACGGTGGGGGCAAGCCGGTCGCGGCTGTGCGGCTCGCCGTCGAGCTGGAGGACGCCAACCTGACGCTCAAGTCGCTCTGGGGCAAGATCGGGCTGTCCCTGCTGATCGTCGCCGTCGTCGCCTCGCTGTTCGGGCTGCGCTTGGCCCACGGCATCGCCGCGCCGATCGAAGCGATCACGCGGTCGACGCGCAAGATCGCCGAGGGGGCGTTTGACGAGCGGGTCGTACAGCGCGGGCGCGACGAGCTCGGCGTGATGACCGACTCGATCAACGCGATGGCCGCCCGCATCTCCGAGCAGTTCGAGGACCTGAACCAGCAGACGGGCAAGCTCGAAGGCATCCTCAAGCACCTCGTCTCCGGCGTGCTCGTCGTCGACCGCTCCGGCCGGATCACGCTGGTCAACCCCGCCGTCGAGCGGATGGTCGGGGTGCGGGCGGAACTTCTTTTGGAAAAGTGGCACTGGGAAGCGGGTCGTCACTTCGGCCTGTCCTCGCTGATCGACGAAGCGATTCTCGTCGGCAAAGGGCGGAAGAAGGAGGTCACCCTGCACAAGCCGGTCGAGCGGACGGTGGAGGTGAACATCACGCCGATCGTCACCCAACAAGACCGGATCGCCGGAGCGGTCGTGCTGCTGCATGACGTGTCCGAATTCCGCCGCCTCGAACAGATGCGCAGCGAGTTCGTCGCCAACGTCTCGCACGAACTTCGCACGCCGATCACCGCCGTCAAAGGCTTCTCCGAGACGCTGCTCGACGGTGCGCTCGACGACCCGGAGATCGCCCGCCAGTTCCTGCAGATCATCTACGACGAATCGGAGCGTCTGCGCCGCCTCGTCAACGACCTGCTCGAACTGTCGAAGATCGAGTCGGGGCACACCGTGTTCCGCTACGACACGATCGAGATGAAGCAACTGGTCGGGCGCACGGTGAAGAAATACAAACACCAAGCGGAGACGACCGGGCTGTCGATCGTCACCGAACTGCCGGACCACGACATCTTTTTGCAAGCGGATGAAGATCGGGTGTCGCAGGTGCTGATCAACCTGCTCGGCAACGCCATCGCCTACACGCCTGAAGGCGAGGTGGTCGTGTCCGTCTACGAGACGGAGGAGCATGGCGTGTTGGAAGTGCGCGACACGGGCATCGGGATACCGCCGGAAGATCTGCCACGGCTGTTCGAACGCTTCTACCGCGTCGACAAGGCGCGGGCGCGTCGCTCGGGCGGCACCGGCTTGGGGCTGGCGATCGTCAAGCACATCATCGAAGGACACGGCGGTCGCGTCGAAGTGGAGAGCGAAGTCGGAACAGGCAGTACGTTCCGAATTTTTCTACCAAAGTTCGTGCGCGAACAGGAAAACTAAGAATCAACCACGAACTAAGAAATCGTCCAGATCATGGGCGGTTTTTTCTTTTCGGGTATACTGTAGGCATTGAGCAAGTGAGAAGATGCTGAAGCAGTCCCGTTTTTCGTCGAAGGAGGCTATCCCTTATATGAGCAAAATCGCAATCATCACCGACAGCACCGCCTATCTGCCGCCGGATACCATTCATACACACAACATCACCGTGATCCCGCTGATGGTCAACTTTGGCCAGGAGAGCTACAAGGAAGGCGTCGACATCATCGCCGAGCAGTTCTACCCGCGCCTGAAGACGGCGCAAGCTCTGCCGACCACGTCGCAGCCGGCCGTCGGCGAAGTCGTCCAAGCGTATGAACGCCTGCTGGAGAACCACGATGCCGTGATCGGCCTGTTTCTCTCCGGCGGCTTGTCCGGCACGGCAGCGTCGGCTGAAACGGCTGCACGGATCGTCGGCGGCGACAAGATCACCGTCATCGACTCCCAATTCACCTCGTGGGGGCTGTCTGAGATGGTGCTGACCGCTTGCAAGATGGTCGAAGCGGGCAAGAGCAAGGACGAGATCGTCGAGCACCTGCTGAAAATGCGCGACGAGATCGAAGCGTTCTTCGTCGTCGACTCGCTGGAGCATCTGCACCGCGGCGGTCGCATCGGCGGCGTGTCGGCGGCGCTCGGCACCCTGTTGCAAGTCAAGCCGATTCTCACCTTGCACGGCGCCGTCGGCAAGCTGGAGCTGAAAGAAAAGATCCGCACCCGCAAGAAAGCGCTCGCCCGCGTCATCGAGCTGCTCAAAGATCGCCGCGACCCGGCACGCGAACTGCGGATGTCCGTCGTCTACACGGACAACCCCGAGGACGGCAAAGCGTTCCAAGAACAGCTGCGCGGCGAATTTCCCGACGCGCACATCGACCTGTCCGAACTGGGCCCGGTCATCGGCACGCACGTCGGGCCGGGGCTGTTGGCCGTGCTTTTCTACAACCGGTAAGCGCTTAAAATCGTGACCGGCAAAAGGGAAGGAGGTACGGGATGCGCGAAGAGGGGGTTCTGCAGGCGTTGATCCACCTGCTCTACCCGGTGCGAAGGCGCTGTCTCCTCTGCCACCACCCGTTTGTTCGCGAGGAAGAGGTGGTCTGTTCGCCCTGTACGGCACAAGTCAGGGCGGGCAGACCGCCTTTTTGTCGCTTATGCGGGCGGGAGTGGACGGGCGAAGGCGTCTGTGCGGACTGCGGGCGACGGACAGCGACCTTTTTTCAAAGGGCGGTCAGTTTCGGGCCGTATGAGCGCGGGTTGCGGCGGGCGTTGCTTCAGTTGAAGAACGAGCGGCGGCGCGAGTTGCTGCCGTGGCTGGTCGAGCGTTTGGTGTTGGCCTATGCCGAGCACCTGTTGGATCGGGGTGTCGACCTGCTGGTCCCCGTGCCGATGGCGGCGGAGAAGTTGCAACGGCGCGGTTTTAACCAAGCGGAGGCGTTGGCGCAAGGGTTGAGCGCTCGGGTACGAGTGCCGGTTTGCCTCGCCCTCGACTGGCGAGGGAGCGGCCGTTCCCAAGCGGCGAAAACGCGGGCGGCACGGCTGCAGGGCGTGGAAGCGAGCTTGGCGCTAAGCGAAGCGGCGGGCGACGTGAACGGCGCGACCGTCTGCCTGATCGACGACGTCTACACCACGGGCGCGACGGCCAACGCCTGTGCCAAGAAGCTGATTGCCGCCGGAGCGCACACCGTCTACGTGCTGACTCTGGCGCGATAATTTTTGGAAAAAGGAGCGTGTGCCAAGATGGAACCTGTGATTCGCATGCAGCAGATTCCCGCCGACCTCACCGTACGGCTGTTGTCGGAAAAAGTGTCGCTGTCCGCGGCCTGGCAGGAGAAGATCGACGCGCACTGGGAGCGGTTGTTGGCGGAGGGCAAGACCTACACCCGCGGCGAGTGCTTCACCGTGAGCGACGTGGTGTTTGAAGGGGAGCGGGTAGAGGTGCTGTTGAAGCAGACCGACTATGCCCATTACCTTTACACCTTGCACCACAAAGGCGAGCTGCCTGCCGACGTGGCGATCCGCGTGATGTACGCGGCGGCGTTGGTCGAGACGGCGGATGGGCGGTTGGTGTTTGGCGAGATGGGGCAGCAGACGGGGCATCCCGGACGGTTGCAGGCGATCGGGGGCGGGTTGGATTTTCACGATGTGGAAGGCGATCGGCTCGATCTGCGCGGGAGCTTGTTGCGTGAGTTGGAAGAGGAGTTGGGCCTCGACGGCACGGATGCGGCGGTGGTGAAGTCGGTGGCACCGCTTTATTTCAAAGGCGGTGGGGATTATGACTTCCTTGTCGTGCTGTATAAAGTGACGTTGCACCTGAGTGCCGAAGCGTTTCTGGTGCGGCATCGGGCGTTTGAGCGCGAAGTGCGGGCGCGGGGGGAGCAACCGGAGTTGTCGGAGCTGATTCTGTTGCCGAAAGATCCGCAGGCGGTGGAGGCGTTTCTTCGGGAAGACTCGCGTTGGCGGGTGGATTATCTCGCCCCTTTTTTACGCGTGGAGGCAGGGCTTGGGACGGTCGATTGACGCCTGAACCGCGTGCCAAACGAAGCGTGTCCTGCGTAAATCAATACGGTGATGAGCCAATCACGGGGATTTGGCGGTCACAACGCCGTTCTGCTGATAAAGCGCGTCTAAATGACCTTTGAAATCTATTGAAACAATTTGCTATAATAGAGGCGTGTATCATCAGAGGAGGTTCGAGCAATGGGGCTTGCCAACTGCAAACACTGTGGTCGACTATATAACCAGAACTCATTTCATGACATTTGCAACGCCTGTGTGAAGGAAGAGGAGCAGATGTTCTTCGACGTTCGCGATTATTTGAAAGAGAACCGCCGGGCGACGATCAACGAAGTCCACGAGGCGACCGAAGTGCCGATCTCGACGATCATGAAGTTTCTGCGCGACGGAAGGCTGTCGGTCTTGGAGAACCACAACCTGAAATTCCCGTGCGACTCCTGCGGCGAGCCGATCTCGGAAGGGCGCTACTGCCGCTCCTGCAAAGACCGTCTCACCTCGCAGCTGAGCACGACCAAAGCGGCGCTGGAAACGTCCCCGCAAGGCAACGAGCGAGGCCAAGGCTACCTGCACAACCGCAAACGATAATCGGGATCAAGGCGTTTCTCCATGAAAAAGAAAGCGATCGGCAGATAGGCGGGGCAGATCTCCCGAATTGACCGATCCATCGATTTACAACCGCATAGCTCTTCGCCGATACAGGAAGTAACGATGTATCGGCTTTTCTTATTTGCGAGGTGACAACGATGAAGATCAATGACTCGGCACGACTGCTCGGGATGCAGTCGTATCAGAATACAAGTCGCACGAAGAATCAAGCGACACAAGCGTATGCCAACGGAACGCCGCGCGACGGCGTCACCATCTCCTCGGCCGCCTTGGAGATGGCGCGTGAGTTGCAAGAGGATGGCGATGTGCGCTCGGAACGCTTGTTGCAAGTCAAACAGGCGATTCAAGACAACGCCTATCATGTGGAAACGAGTGCCGTCGTGCGCAAGATGCTCGATGCATACGGCGAGTAACGGGAAGGGGTCTTACCGATGAGTCTGCTGAAGCCTTTGTTGTCCGTTGTGGAATCTCTGTTGCACGAGCACGAACAACTGCTCACTCTCGCCAACCGGAAAAAAGACATCCTGATCAAAGGCGACATGCAGGCGCTAAACGACCTCGTCAAGGAAGAGCTCGGCTGCGTACAACGCGTCGAACGCCTCGAAGGAGAACGCCTCGGGGCGGGACGCCTGCTGGCGGCGCGACTCGGTTTGGCGGTCGACCAGCTGACGGCGGAACGGGTGATCGCCTTGGCGTCCGACGAAGCGGAAGCGACGCAAATGCAGGCGTTGACCGAGCGGTTGCGAAGCACCGTGAACGAGTTGCAAAAGCAAAACGACCTGAACAAGCAACTGATCGAACAGTCGCTGCAGTTCGTCCGCCTATCGGTCGACCTGTTGAGCGAATCGCCGTTGGTGCCCACATACGGAGGCACCGGCGCGACCAACGAGCCGTACTCGACGGGCAAGACTTCGTATTTTGACTCAAAAGCATAAGCACGGAGGAGAAGACATGACTTCTACATGGCATGGTTTGGAGATTGGCAAACGCGCCCTGTTTGCTCAGCAGGCGGGCTTGAATACGGTTGGCCATAACGTCGCCAACGCAAACACCCCCGGCTATTCCCGACAACGCGTACAGCTCAACGCGACCGCGTCGATGGAATACCCGGGCCTCGGCAAAAGCGCAGGCGTCGGCCAGATCGGCACCGGTGTCGTCGCGGGTCAGATCGAACGGATGCGGGAAACGTTTCTCGACAACCAATTCCGCAACGAAAGCAAAAGCAAAGGCGAGTGGGAAGTGCGCCTCGATACGCTGGACAAGATGCAGGCCCTGTTGAACGAACCGTCCGACACCGGTCTGTCCAAGGTGCTCGACACCTTCTTCCTGTCCTGGCAAACGCTTGGCCGCAACAAGGACATGCCCTCGCGCAACACGGTCAAGCAGGCGACGATCGACCTCGTCGGCGCCTTGAACAACCTGGACATCAAGCTGAAGGAACTGGATCAGGACATCGCCGAGAACGTGACGACCAAGATCAACGAGTTCAACTCGATGACCCAGCAGATCGTCGACGTGAACAAGCAGATCACCGCGCTGGAAGTGCTCGGCGACAACGCCAACGACCTGCGTGATCGCCGCGACCTGCTCGTCGATCAACTGTCGAAAATCGGCGGTGTCACGGCCAAGGAACTGCCCAACGGCACCTTTCAAGTCTCCGTCGGCGGCCAACTGGTCGTCAACGGCGGTGCCCCGGCCGTTCCCTTGACCTATGACGCGGCGACCAACACGACCTCGGTGCCGGTGGACGGCGGCGAGATCGGCGGGATGGTCGGATCGCGCACCGATTACATGAGCGTCTACAAGAAGCAACTCGACTCGCTGGTCAACGGTTTGGTCAACGGCAAGATCCAAGCGAAACTGCCGAGCGAATACACCTTCGACTCTGGCGTCGTCAACCTGCCGTTTGACATCAAGTTGCCGGACGGCACCGTCAAGACGGCAGGCACCCCGATCACCGGCTTGAACCCGCTGCCGGCCGGGACGGAGATCACGTTCAACGGCTTGAACGACCTGCACAGCTTTGGGTACACGGCGACCAACCCGGCGAAGCACGCCGGCCCGCTGTTTGAAACGACCGACGGCTCGACCGTCTTCACCGCAGGCAACATCCGCGTCGCGCAAGACATCCTCGACGATGTGCAGAACATCGCCTCATCCGATGCCACCTATGTCGATGCGGCCAGCGGCGACACCTATGTCAAGCAGGGCAACGGCGATCTCGCCTTCATGATCGGCGAGACCATCACCGCGGCGATCGACTTCCGCGACGGCTTGCCGGCCGACGGCGCGATCCTCGCCAAAGGCTCGGTCTCCGACTACATGCGGGCGGTGGTCGGGCAGCTCGGTCTGCAAACGCAGACGGCCGACCGCTACAACCAAAACCAGGACTCGCTGCTCTTGCAGATCAACAACCGCCGCCAATCGGTCAGCGGCGTCTCGATCGACGAAGAGATGGCGAACATGATCAAATACCAGCAATCTTACGGCGCGGCGGCACGCGTCATCTCCACCATCGACACGATGCTCGACACGATCATCAACCGGATGGGCCACTAACGCCGAACACAAATAGAACGCAAGCCAAACGCAAGGAGGAACCGTCATGCGCGTCACGCAAGGAATGCTGAACTCGAACATGCTGAACTACCTCAACGCCAACAACACGCGGATGAGCAAATACCAGGAGATGCTGGCTTCGGGGCAGAAGTTGAACCGCCCGTCCGACGACCCGGTCGCCGTCGGCTATGCGATGCGCTATACCGAACAGATCTCCCGCAACGACCAGTACCAGCGCAACATCGACGCAGCGATGTCGAACCTCGATTTTCTGGACACGTCGCTCAACCAAGTCAACGAGGTGCTGAAGCGGGCTCGCGAATTGGCCGTGCGGGCGACCACCGAATCGATGTCGATCGAATCGCGCCAGGCGGTGGCGAAAGAGATTCACCAGTTGCACGACCAACTCGTAGGCATCGGCAACACCCAGTTCAACGGCCAATACATCTTCAACGGGCAGAAGACCGACGTGCAGCCGTACAACCCGAACGACACCAATGCGATGTATGACGCAGCCGACCCCGGCCAGATCCATTATGCGGTCAGCGACGGGATCACGATTCCGGTCAACGTGTCGGGTGAGCGATTGTTCGGCTCGAAGGTCACGCCGGGCAACGAAGCGACGTCCGACAACGTGTTTGCGATCATGGCGCAGTTGGAGCAGGATCTGTTGGCCGACAACCAAGCCGGCATCTCCGCTTCCTTGGACAAGCTGGACAGCCGCACCTCGAAAGTACTGGATACTTGGGCAGAAATCGGGGCGCGCGGCAACCGT
>DASTWJ010000210.1:0-18667 GCA_035776695.1 Bacilli bacterium | reverse complement strand
GGGAAGAGGTTGGGTCGCGACGGTGGAGCGGATCGTAAAGGAACGGAACTTCTGAGCGGGTACTCGTCAGGTGAAAGGAGGGGTTCTCATATGTGGGGGAACCTGTTTTGGATCTTTTTTCGTCCGAACCGCACGATGGATCGGATCTTGGAAGAGCGGCGCAACGGGCAGTCATGGGGTGTGACGTGGCTGCTGCTGGGGCTGAATCTGGCCGTCAGTTTGTTGATGTGCTGGTACGTATGGCGAATCGGTGATGTTATCGGGTCTGCAGCTGAGAACGAGGTGGCTTCGAGCATGTTGGGCGGGCTGTTCCTCATTCCTGTGATCGTTGGAATCATCGTCTCAATCGCATTCTATCCGTTGTCTCGATACTTTTTCGCTTGGTTTGTGCAGTTGGGGTTGAAGGTCTCCGCCGGTCGTTCCCTGCCGGAGGAGCGAGAAGAGCGGCGGGAAGCGGCTTATCTGCTCCGCCTGATCCAGCCGTATACGCTGTGGGTGCTTCTGTTCCCGAACCTGTTGGTCGCAGCGGGGTTGTTCCTTACGATCGACATTCCGGGCCTCATGGAGCAATCGATCACGGCCGGGATGGCGGGAGCGAAAGAACCGCCCGCCGAACTGTTTCAGACGATGATGGGGATGATGATCTGGTCGTTGATCGCGCAAGTGATGCAGCTTGGGATGCTCATCTACATACTGGTCCAGCGCACGTTCGCCATCAAGAAGATCTATCGGGTCTCGGGTGCGCAGGCATTTTGGGGGCCGTTCCTGATCTATTTCTTGTCCTATGTTCTGTTGTTCTTGCTCTATATCGTAGGGATCGTGCTGTTGGTTACGCTCTCGGGCTCCGACTTTGGGTATGACCCCGCTTCCCATCTATAAGGGTAACTACGCAAAAACCACCTCTGTGACAGAGGTGGTTTTTCTGCGTTCTGCGTGCTCTTGTGAATTAAGCGAACAGACGGCGGCGCACGGTGATGACCACGGCGTCTTTGACTTCGACGATCTCTTGGGCGATCGCGTTGCGCTCCGTTTCGAAAGCGGTGCGGCGTTCGGAGTCTTTCATCCCGGCGAGGTTCATGTCGACGGTGAGCAACGCCGATTGGGCGGCCGATTCCAACAGCAGGGCTGCGATGCCGAGGTCGGAGATCACGTTCTTGTTGGCGGTGTCGGCGATCACTTGCGAGGCGTTCAGAGAGTCGCGGCAGAGCTTGGCCAACGCGAGCGGCACTTCGGTGGCGTGCAGACCGGCTTGGCGCAGCGCTTCGGAACGGGCAGATTTCCGCTCGTCGGTGTCCTTCGGCAGTTTGAGCGCCTGCATGTAGCGGTCAAACGTCTCCATGTCCTGTTCGAGCAGCGTTTCAAAACGGCCGATCGCGTCGCTCATCGTCGCGACGGCCTGTTTCATTTCCGCTTCGTAGTCGGCGAACTTCGCCCCTTGGGTCAAGTTGCCGACCATCGAGGTCATCGAAGCGCCGAGCGCGGCGACCAGAGCGGCGACCGAACCGCCCCCCGGCGTCGGGGAGTCGGAAGCGGCGGCGGTGACGAACGAGCGGATCGTTTGGTCAAATGCGGTCATGGTTATTTGACCTCCTCGGCGTGAGATTGCGGTTGTTGCAGCCGCATCGCCAGCATCAGGTTGGCGAAGAGCAGGGCGGTGGTGACGGAGCCGACGCCGCCCGGTGTCGGGGACATGCCGGTCACATGGTCGATCACGTCCGGGGCGACGTCGCCGGTGATCGAGCCTTCCTCCGTCTCGTTGATGCCGGCGTCGATCACCAGCAGGCCCGGGTGGACCATCTCCGAGGTGATCAGGTTGGCGCGACCGACGGCGACAAACGCGATGTCGGCTTGCTTCAGATGCACGGAGAGGTCGGGGGTGCGAGAGTGGCAGACGGTCACGGTCGCATTTTCCCGCAACAAAAGGTGGACCAGGGGCAGACCGACCGTTTCGCCGCGCCCGATCAAGGCGACGTGCTTACCCGCGAGCTCGTAGCCGTAGTGCTTGAGCAGGCGGATGCAGGCTTGCGGCGTGGCGGGGTAGAGACCCGGTTCACCTGTGACTGTCGCCAACTTGTTGGCGGGGGTCAGGCCGTCGACGTCCTTGTGCGCCGCGATGGCGGCTGTGACTTTCTTCGTGTCCATCGACTTGGGCAGCGGCAGTTCGAGCATGATGCCGTGTACGTCGTCGTCCGCGTTGAGGCGTTCGATTTCGCGGATCAGTTCCGCTTCCGACAGCGTGGACGGGAATTGATGAAGTTCATATTCAATGCCGAGTTTCTCGGCCGCTTTGCCTTTGGCTTGGGCGTAGTACATCGAAGCGGGATCGCCTTCGACGATCAAGGTCGCCATCTTCGGGCTGTGTCCACGGGACTTCCAAGATTCGACAGCCGTTTTGACTTCGGTGCGGATTTCGTCGGCAACGGGTTTGCCTTTGAATGCTTGTGTCATGGGTACCTCCTGAATTTCGAACGATTGAACATCATTCGGCGTTGATTGTTCGATATTTTATCTTTCCATTGATTATACAGGTCTTTTTTGATGCTGTCGACAGTTACAAAGACGAATGTTTGCAGTCGAGCGACATTCGTAAAACGATGTTGGAAATTGTGCGGAAACATTCAAAAATCTGTCGGATAAGGAAGGAGTTTCTTGGAAATGGTTGAAATGGTATATTCAAATTAATTTATTGTGTCCTAATCCTTGTTATCTATATCGAGAATCTTTAGTTGTATCGGGATGTACCGATATTACTTTTTTCATTTATTGATTCCGATAGAGGTACTTGTATTTTAATTTAGGGAAAATGGGGGATATGAATGCGCGAACAAACAGCAACCTTGGTCGATCTGTTAGGCCTGCGGGCGACAGAGACACCGAATCAACTCGCCTATTCGTTTTTGACGGAAGAGGGGGGAGAAGAGCGGATCACGTACGGGCAGTTGGATCGACGAGCTCGGGCATTGGCCGTTCGGTTGCAAACGCTTGGCGGGGCTGAGGAGCGGGTGTTGCTGCTCTACCAACCGAGCATCGACTATATCGTGGCATTTTTTGGCTGTCTCTATGCGGGGATGTTGGCCGTGCCGGCCTATCCGCCGCGCGCCAACGGCAACCTCTCGCGATTGCAGGCAGTCGTATCCGATGCACAGGCGACGATCGCGCTGTCGACCGAGGCGATCTTCGCCGGGGTGGAGCGTCGCTTCGCCGATACGGAAGGACTGGCGCATCTGCGCTGGGGGCTGACGGATGCTTGGACGGCGGATGCGGCCGATGCGTGGCAGGAACCGCTTGTCACGCGGGAGACGCTGGCGTTTTTGCAATATACGTCCGGCTCGACATCGGCGCCCAAAGGCGTGATGCTCTCGCACGGCAATCTGTTACATAACTTGGGACTGATCGAGGAGGCGTTTGGTGTCACGCCGACCAGCAAAGGCGTGATCTGGCTGCCTCCTTATCATGATATGGGGCTGATCGGCGGGATACTCAACCCGCTGTATACCGGGTATCCGACGACGCTGATGGCGCCGGTGACGTTCATCCAACGACCGTTGCGCTGGCTCCAGGCGATCTCGGACACCGGCGCGACGGTGTCGGGTGGCCCGAATTTTGCCTACGACCTCTGCTTGCAGAAGGTCACGCCGGAGCAGCGGGATCGACTGGACCTCAGCTCGTGGTGCAATGCGTTCTCCGGTGCGGAACCGGTGCGAGCGGAAACGTTGGAGCGGTTTGCCGCTTATTTTGCACCGACGGGCTTTCGGAAGGAGGCTTTTTACCCCTGTTACGGGTTGGCGGAAGGGACGCTGTTCGTCTCCGGCGGCACGCAGGGGCGCACGCCTGTGGTGCGCACGTTCCAAGCCGAAGCGCTGGAACGGCATCAGGCGGTGGAAGCGTCGCCGATTGAAAAGCAGTCGCAGACGCTGGTCTCGTCCGGCCAATTGTCGGTCACGCGACAGAACATCGTCATCGCCTCCCCCGAGGAGCTGACGCGCTGCGGGGAGCAGGAGGTCGGCGAGATCTGGGTGCAAGGCGATTCGGTGGCGCAAGGGTATTGGCGACGCGAGGAGCAGACGGATGAGACGTTTCACGCGTATTTGCAAGACACGGGAGCGGGCCCGTTCCTGCGCACGGGCGACCTCGGGTTCATCAAGCAGGGGGAGTTGTATGTGACCGGCCGGTTGAAAGACCTGATCATCATCCGGGGCCGCAACTTCTACCCGCAGGATCTGGAGTTCTCGGTGATGGAGTGCCACCCGGCGGTGCAGTCGAGCAACGGGGCGGCGTTTTCCGTCGAGGTGGACGGCGAGGAGCGCTTGGTGCTGGTGCATGAGGTGGAGCGCCAGTATCGCAAGGCGAACCTCGACGAAGTGATCGAGGCGATGCGCCAAGCGATCTCCGTCGAGCACCAACTGCAGGTGTACGCGATCGCGCTGATCCGCCCGGCGAGCATTCCGAAGACGTCGAGCGGCAAGATTCAGCGCCATGCCTGCAAGGCGCGCTTCTTGGCGGAGGAGTTGGAGTTGATCCGGCTGGAGGTGCTGGACGGGCCTTCGACGGTGGTTGCGAGCGAAGGACTTGAGCGAGCGACCAAGGGTGTTGGAGCATCCGAGTCGGGAAACCTGACCGCCTTGTCTTCTCAGGAAGTATCCGGGGAACGGGACGAGCTGGATGCGGACAAGGTGCTGGCGTTGCCGCAAGGGGAGCGGCAGGCAGCGGTCGAGCGTGCCGTTGCGGAAAAAGCGGCGCGGGTGATGAAAGTTGCGCCGAACAGCTTGCAAACCGACCGTTCGTTGAACGCGTTGGGGCTCGATTCGCT
Organism: Bacilli bacterium; assembly: GCA_035776695.1. Lineage (GTDB taxonomy): Bacteria > Bacillota > Bacilli > Tumebacillales > Tumebacillaceae > Tumebacillus. The sequence goes on along the minus strand of DASTWJ010000210.1, from coordinate 13,857 downwards.
GATGCTGGTCGAGTTGAAGAACGAGTTGGAAGAACAGTTCAGCGTCACCTTGCCGCTGGAGTCCTTCTTGGACGGGCCGACGCTGCGGGAAGTGGCGAAGGCGATCGGAGAGGGCGTGGTGCGGGAACCGATGACGCAAGCGACCGGACGTGACGAGAGCTCGTCTTCTCGCTTCCCGTTGAGCCACGGGCAGAAGTCTTTGTACTTCCTGCAACGCTTCTCCGCCGATTGCGCGGCGTACAACATTTCCCGTGCGGTTCGCGTGACATCGCCGCTCGATGTGGAGGCGATGCGCGGTTCTTTGGGGCTGTTGATCGAACGCCACCCGATGCTCGGGGCACGCTTTGTCGAAGTGGACGGCGAGCCGATGCATGAGCCGGGCGGGGTGGAGACGTTGGACTTTGCGGTGGTCGAGGCGGCCGGCTGGACGGATGAGCAAGTGCAACGCGCCGTCGATGACGAGGCGAACCGTCCGTTCGACTTGACGCAAGACAGCGTGATGCGCGTCCGACTCTATCGCCGTCACGAGCAAGAGCATGTGATGGTGCTGGCGATCCACCACATCGCGGTCGATTTTTGGTCGTTCGGCGTGATGATGCAGGAACTGTTGACCTATTACCCGGCGTTGCAGCGGGGGGAAGAGGTGCAGGTCTCGGCGGAACGGTCTTCTTTTGCCGATCATGTGCGGGAGCAGCAGGCGATGCTCGAAGGCGCGAACGGGGAAAAGCTGCTCTCCTACTGGCGGGAGAAGCTGCAAGGCGAGTTGCCGCTCTTGAGCCTGCCGACCGACCGTCCGCGTCCGCCGGTGCAGACCTATCGCGGGGCGGTCGATACGTTCGAACTGCCGGAAGCGGTCACGCAACGTTTGAAACAGGTGGCGCACAAGCACGACACCACCCTGTACACGGTGCTGCTGGCGGCGTATCAGGTGCTGTTGTATCGCTATACGGGGCAGGAGGATCTCGTCGTCGGTTCACCGATGGCGGGACGGAGCTCGGCCAAGGCGCACGATGTGGTCGGCTATTTCGTGTCGCCTGTCGCCTTGCGGGCTTCTCTGAAAGGGGAACCGACCTTTGAGGACTTTCTGGCGCAAGTCGGGCGGACGGTGCGGGAGGCGTTGGCGCATCAAGACTATCCGTTCGGCCAGTTGGTCGATCGCTTGGGCATCAAGCGCGACCCGAGCTATCCGCCCCTGTTCCAAACGATGTTCACGTTGCAAAAATCGCATGTGTTGGAGGCGGCCGGGCTGACCGCCTTCGCTTTGGGCGCGGAAGGTGCGCCCCTGCAGGCGGACGGGTTGCAGATGGAGTCGCAGGCGGTGGCACGTCGCTTCTCGCAGCTGGACCTGTCGCTGATGATGGGCGAAGTGGACGGACGACTGGTCGGGGTATGGGAGTTCAACAGCGAGTTGTTCGACGCCGCGACGGTCGCACGGATGAGCGGGCATTTGGCGAACCTGCTGCAAGGGATCGTGACGGATGAGACGCAGGCGGTGACCGCCTTGCCGCTGGTCGGTGCTGAGGAGCAACGGCGCTTGGTCCGCGACTGGAACGACACGAAGCGCGTCTACCCCGAGGGGGAGCGGTGCCTGCAGGAGTTGTTTGAAGCACAGGTGGAGCGCACGCCGGATGCGGTGGCGGTCGTATGTGAAGGAGAGAGCCTGACCTATGCGGAGTTGAACCGCCGGGCGAACCGGTTGGCGCACCACCTGCGCGGGTTTTGCGTCGTGCCGGATACGCGGGTCGGCATCTCGATGAACCGCTCGCTGGAGATGGTCGTCGGCCTGTACGGGATTCTCAAGGCGGGCGGTGCGTACGTGCCGATCGACCCGACCTACCCGGAAGACCGCTTGGCGTTCTTGATGGAGGATTCGCAGGTGTCGGTGCTGTTGACCCAACAGGCGTTGGCCGACGCGCTGCCGAACTCGCAGGCGCAGGTGCTGTGTCTCGATGCGATGGAGGACGTGTTGGCGCAAGAGTCGGCGGACAACCCGACGGTCGAGACGGCCCCGCATCATTTGGCCTACATGATCTATACCTCCGGCTCGACGGGCAAGCCGAAAGGGGCGATGAACGAGCATCGCGGCATCGTCAACCGCCTGCTCTGGATGCAGGAGGCGTACGAGCTGACGGCGGAAGATCGCATTTTGCAAAAAACGCCGTTTTCTTTTGACGTGTCGGTGTGGGAGTTCTTCTGGCCGCTGTTGACGGGTGCGCGGCTGGTGGTCGCCAAGCCGGAAGGGCACAAAGACGCCAAGTACCTCGTCGACCTGATCCGAGAACAGGGGATTACCACGCTGCATTTTGTCCCGTCGATGTTGCAGGTGTTTCTGGAACAGCCGAATGTGGAGACCTGCACGAGCGTGCGGCAGGTGATGTGCAGCGGCGAGGCGTTGCCGCTCGATCTGCAGGAGCGGTTCTTCGCCCGCTTGCGCAGGCCGCACCTGCACAACCTGTACGGGCCGACGGAAGCGGCGATCGACGTGACCGCTTGGACGTGCGAGCGCGGCGGCGGTCGGCTCAGCGTGCCGATCGGCAAACCGATCGCCAACACGCAGATGTACATCCTCGACGAACGCTTGCAGCCGGTGCCGACCGGCGTGGCGGGAGAACTGCACATCGGCGGGGTGCAACTGGCGCGCGGTTATCACAACCGGCCGGAGCTGACGGCGGAGAAGTTCATTGCGCATCCGTTTGGCGAGGAAGGGGAGCGCCTGTACAAGACGGGCGACCTCGCCCGCTATTTGCCGGACGGGACGATCGAGTATCTCGGACGGATCGACTTCCAAGTGAAGATCCGCGGCTTCCGCATCGAATTGGGCGAGATCGAAGCGGTGATCGACGGGCATCCGCAGGTCAAGCAAACGGTGGTGACCGCATCGGAGGAGCGCGGCGGCCACAAGCGCCTCGTCGCTTATGTGGTGCCGGGGGCTGGGGCACGGGCGGGTGTTGATGCGAGTGAGCAAGTGCTGACGGCAGACGACCTGCGTCACGATCTGCGGGATCTGCTGCCCGAGTACATGGTGCCGACCCTGTTCGTGATGTTGGACGAACTGCCCCTGTCGCCCAACGGCAAAGTCGACCGTCGTCAACTGCCTGCGCCGGAAGAGGCGGCGGTGACGACCGAATTTGTCGCCCCGCGCACGGATGTCGAGCGGGTGTTGGCTGACGTGATCGCCGACGTGTTGCATCTGGAGCGAGTGGGGATTGATGACAACTATTTTGAACGAGGCGGCGATTCGATCCGCTCGATTCAAGTCGTGGCGCGGGCGAAGCAGCAGGGCTTGAGCTTCGCGTTGGAAGACCTGTTCGTCCGCCAGACGGTGCGCGAGTTGGCCGAGGGGGTCACGCGAACCGAAGAGGCGGAGGAAGTGCTGGCTCCGTTCGCGCTGCTCGCCGAAGCGGATCGCGTCAAATTGCCCGCCGACGTTGAGGACGCCTACCCGCTGTCCAAGTTGCAGGAAGGCATGCTGTTCCACTCGCAGGTCGAGCCGACAGCGGGCGTGTACCACAACGTGATCTCCGTGCATCTGCGCGCCCCGTTTGATGAGGGGGCGATGCGGCGCACGGTGGAGGCGATGATCGCGCGTCATCCCGTGTTCCGCACGTCGTTCGATCAGGAGACGTACGTCGAGACGTTGCAGCTCGTTCATGCTTCGGTGCCGACGCCGTTGGTGGTGGAGGATCTGCGCCATCTGTCGCAAGCGGAGCAGGAGCGGGTGCTCGCCGACTGGTATGAGCGAGACTTGCTCGACACGTTCGATTTTGCCAAAGCGCCTCTGGTCAGGTTCCATGTGCATCGCCGGACGGAGGAGTCGTTCCAGTTCGCCTTCACGGAAAATCACGTGATCACGGACGGCTGGAGCATCGCGTCGATGTTCACCGAGTTCTTTCGGACGTACGTCTCGCTGGTCAAAGGCGAGGAAGAGGAGTGGACGCCGCCTGCGGTTCAGTATCGCGACTTCGTGGCGTTGGAGCGACAGGCGCTGGCTTCCGAGGAGACGCGTGCGTACTGGCGGGAGAAGTTGAGCGGGTTCTCGTTCACACAGATGCCGCGCCGGGATCAGCCGTCTTCGGAAGTAGAAGCGTCAGAAGCAGGGCGATACCGCACCGTCGACCATCCGGTGGCGGCGGAGGTGGCCGCCAAGTTGGAACAGGTGGCTCGCCTGGCCCAAGCTCCTTTGCAAGACGTGCTGTTAGCCGCTCACCTCAAGGTGATCGCCGAGGTCAGCGGGCAGTCGGACGTCGTCACCGGCGTGGTGGCGAACGGGCGGAAAGAGGCGCAGGACGGCGAGCGCGTCTTCGGTCTGCACCTCAACTCGCTGCCGTTGCGCGTCGAGCTGAACGGAGGTACGTGGATCGAGTTGACGCAAGCGGCGTTCGAACAGCACCGCGAGGCGTTGCCGCATCGTCGCTACCCGATGGCGCAGATGCAACAGGACTTGGGTGGACAGCCCTTGTTCGAAACGCTGTTCAACTTCATCAACTTCCACGTCTATGAGGCGATGTCCGATCTGCCGGAAGTGGAAGTGCTGGCCCATCGCGACCACATCTACACCAACTTCCCTCTGGCCGTGGAGTTCAGCGTCGATACGCAAGGCGGCTTGAATCTGCGCTTGCAATGGGATTCGCAAACGTTCGGGGAGGAGCAGATCGCGGCGATGAGCGGGTATTACCTGCGGGCGCTGGAAGGGATGGCGCAAGAGCCGACGGGACGCTATGACGAGCACAGCCTGCTCGCGACGGAAGAACGCGAGCAAGTGGTGGTCGGCTGGAATGAAACGGAGCGTCCGTATCGTCGCGAGGTGACGTTGGCGCAGTTGTTTGAAGAGCAGGTCGAGCGCACGCCGGATGCGGTGGCGGTCGTCTTCGCCGGTGCGATGTTGACCTATCGCGAGCTGAACGAGCGGGCGAACCAACTGGCACACCACCTGCAACGCCTAGGCGTCGGGCCGGACAAGCTGGTCGGCGTGGCGATGGAGCGCTCCTTGGAGATGGTGATCGCGCTCTACGGCATCCTCAAGGCGGGCGGCGCATACGTGCCGATCGACCCGACCTATCCGCAGGATCGCCTCGCGTTCATGCTGGCGGATTCGCAGGTGGAAGTGCTGCTGACCTCCGTGCATCTGCTCGACACGCTACCTCCGCATCAGGCGCAGGTGCTGTGCCTCGACCGCGATTGGGCGGAGATCGGCCGACAGCCGACGACCAACCCCGTCGGCGGGGCGGGAGAAGACAACCTTGCCTACATGATCTACACCTCCGGCTCGACCGGCACGCCAAAAGGGGTGCTCAACGAGCATCGCGGCATCGTCAACCGCCTGCTCTGGATGCAGGAGGCGTATCGACTGACGGCGGAAGATCGCATTTTGCAAAAAACGCCGTTCTCCTTCGACGTCTCCGTCTGGGAGTTCTTCTGGCCGTTGTTGAACGGGGCGCGGTTGGTCGTCGCCAAGCCGGACGGGCATCGCGACGCTCTGTATCTCGCCAACTTGATCAACGAGCAAGGGGTCACGACGATGCACTTCGTGCCGTCGATGCTCCAACTGTTCTTGGAGGAGCCGGCGGTGACGACCTGCACGTCGTTGCGGCAGGTGATGTGCTCGGGCGAAGCGCTGCCGTTGGAGGTCACCGAGGACTTTTTTGCCAAATTGGACGCGGAGTTGCACAACCTGTACGGGCCGACGGAAGCGGCGGTCGACGTGTCCTATTGGGCGTGTGAACGAGAGCGTGCGCTGCCGTTCGTGCCGATCGGCCGTCCGGTCGCCAACACGCAACTGTACGTGCTCGACCGCAACCTGCGCCCCGTGCCCGTCGGAACGCCCGGCGAACTGCACATCGGCGGGATTCAGGTGGCGCGCGGGTATCACAACCGTCCCGAGTTGACGGCCGAGCGGTTCATCGCCGATCCGTTCGCCGCCGAGCCGGGGGCGCGTCTGTACAAGACGGGCGACTTGGCTTGCTTCTTGGCGGACGGGACGCTGCAATACTTGGGCCGCTTGGATCATCAGGTGAAAATCCGCGGTTTCCGCATCGAGTTGGGCGAGATCGAGAACAAGTTGCTCGCACACGACCTCGTCGACGGGGCGGCCGTGCTGGTCAACAAAGGGCAGGACGGCTCGCTGAGCCTGATCGGGTTCTATGCGTCGGCGACGGCCGAGGCGGTTCCGACGGTCACCGAGTTGAAAGAGTTCCTCTCCGCCTCTCTGCCCGACTACATGATTCCGGCGCAGTGGGTGGCGTTGGCGGAGATCCCGCTCTCGCCCAATGGCAAGATCGACCGCAACGCGCTGGCTCGTCTGGCTGCGGCGCACAAAGCCGAGCGGACGGAAGCGTATGTCGCGCCGGTCAACGAGGTGCAGGCGAAGTTGGTCGAGATCTGGTCGGAGCTGCTCAACGTGGAGCGCATCGGCATTCACGACAACTTCTTCGACCTCGGCGGGCATTCGATCTTGGTCGGCAAGGTGTACAACCGCTTGAAGCAGGCGTTCGACCTGTCGATGAGCATGACCGATCTGTTCCAATACCCGACGATCTCCCTGCTCGCGGCGGCGATCGCCGGAGGAGACGACGGCAAGGCTTCGGTGGCAGCAAAACGTTTCCAACGTCCGGTGAAAAAAGAGCGTGCCGAGGAGCGGGACATCGCGATCATCGGGATGGGGCTGCGTTTCCCCGACGCGAACACGCCGGATGAGTTCTGGGGGAACCTGCGCAGCGGTCGCGAGTCGATCGCTCGCTGGGACGAGGAGGAGACCGAACCGTTCCTGTTCAACCTCGACCCCGCCAACCGCGACAAGTTGGTGCGGGCGGGGGCGTTGGTGCGGGACATCGACCTTTTTGACAGAGAGATGTTTGGCCTGTCGGAGAAAGAGGCGCGGATGACCGACCCGCAACAGCGGTTGTTCCTGATGTGCGTGTGGGAGGCGATCGAGGATGCGGGGTATGCCTTGTCCTCGCTGAACGGTTCCGTCTCGCTCTATGCGGGCGCGGGGATGAACCAATACCTGCCGATGCACGCGTTCGGCACGAAGATGGCCGACATCTACCAAGCGATGCTCGCCGCGCAACCGCAGTACATGGCGACGCGGGTGTCGTACAAGCTCAACCTGAACGGCGAGAGCATGATGGTCAACACCGCCTGCTCGACCTCGTTGGTGGCGGTACACATGGCCTGCCAGAGCTTGTTGGCGGGCGAAGCGGAATACGCGCTGGCCGGCGGCGCGGCGGTTTCGGTGCCGCAGCAGACCGGGTATGTGCATGAGCAGAACTTCATCATGTCGGAGGACGGGCATTGCCGCGCGTTTGATGCGGAGGCGTCCGGCACGGTGCCGGGCAACGGCGTCGGCGTGGTGCTGTTGAAGCGGTTGGCCGACGCCAAGCGGGACGGCGACCCGATCTACGCCGTGATCAAAGGTTGTGCGATCAACAACGACGGCAACTTGAAGATCGGCTACACGGCGCCGAGCGTGCAAGGGCCGGCGGCGGTGATCGCCAAGGCCCAACAGGCGGCGGGCGTCGCAGCCGACTCGATCACCTATGTCGAAGCGCACGGCACGGGCACGAAGCTCGGCGACCCGATCGAGGTCGGGGCGCTGTCCAACGTGTTTGGCGAGGAGACAACTCGCAAGCAGTACTGTGCCCTCGGTTCGGTCAAGACGAACATCGGGCACCTCGATGCGGCGGCGGGGATCGCCGGGCTGATCAAGACGGCGCTGGCGCTCCATCATCGCGAACTGCCGCCGAGCCTGCATTATCGGAACCCGAACCCGGGGATCGATTTTGGCAACAGTCCGTTCTACGTCAACACGGAACTGACCCCGTGGGCGGTGAGCGACGGGCCGCGTCGAGCGGGTGTCAGCTCGTTCGGCATCGGCGGGACCAACGCGCACGTGGTCTTGGAAGAAGCCCCGGAGGAGACCGAGCAGGATGTCTAACGAAGGAGGAAATTCGGTGAAGCAACAAGAGCGTTCGTATCAGACCCTCACTCTGTCGGCTCGCAGCGAACAGGCGGTGCGACAGGCGGCGGGGAAGTTGCAAGGCTACCTTTTGCAAAAAGAGAACGTGAAGTTGGGGGACTTGGCGTTCACCTACCATGTCGGGCGGGAGGCGTTTGCCCACCGCCTGACCCTGACCGCCGCCACGCAGGAGGGGTTTATCGACCTGTGTGCACGGGCGGCCGAGACGGAGTGGACGGCCCCGAAGCACAGCCAAGGGGTCTCCTACGGCCAAGCGGTGCTCGACGGGAGCGAGCCGGTGGCGTTTCTGTTCACCGGTCAGGGATCGCAATACGCCGGGATGGGACGCGAGCTGTATCGCAGTTCCTCCGTGTTTCGAGCGGCGCTCGATGATTGTGCGGCGATCTTGGACGGCGAGTTGCCGCAGGGCTTGCTCGCGTATCTGTTCGAGGAGGAGCACGCGGTCGACTTGAACGAGACGGCGATCACGCAGCCTGCACTCTTCGCCTTGGAGTATGCCTTGGCGCAACTCTGGATGTCGTGGGGGATTCGACCGAGCGTGGTGATCGGGCACAGCTTGGGCGAGTATGTCGCCGCTTGCGTCGCCGGGGCGATCTCCCTGCGCGACGGGCTGCGGATGGTCGCCGCACGCGGTCGGCTGATGCGCGACCTCTGCCCGCGCGGCGCGATGCTGTCGGTGATGGCGGACGAAGCGGCCGTGATGACGGCGATGGCGGCGTTGGGTGCCGACCCCGCCTACTTGAGCTTGTCGGCGGTCAACTCCTCGCGCCAGACGGTGGTGGCCGGTCGCGAAGCGGAAGTGGATGCGCTGGCGGAACGTCTGACCGCGCAAGGCATCGTGAACAAAAGACTGCCCGTGTCCCACGCCTTCCACTCGCCGTTGATGGAAGGGATGATCGATGAATTTGCACAGGTGCTGTCCGACGTGACGTTTTGCCCGCTGGAGATCCCGCTGATCTCCAATCTGACGGGCGACGTGCTACAGGGCGACGCGCTCTCGACCGAGTACTGGTTGCAACACCTGCGCCAGCCGGTGCGCTTCGCTCAAGGCTTGCAGGTCTTGGCGCAACAGGAGGCGAGGGTGTGGGTGGAAGTCGGCCCGCACCCGGTGGTGAAGCGGCTGGCGGACGGCTATGCCGCGGACGGACAAGTGGTCGTCGGCTCCTTGAAGCGCGGGGAGGATGCGTGGAAGGCGATCCAAGATCACCTCGGCTACCTCTGGGCGCAAGGCGGTGCCGTCGATTGGCGAGCGTTCGATCAGGACTTCAAGCGCAAACGGCTGCGGGTGCCGACCTATGCGTTCGACCTGAAATCGTATTGGCTGGACATCGACCGCAGCCTGTCGGGAGCGGCCGGTTTGGCGGGCGTGGCAGCCACGGCGCCAAACACGACCCCTTTTGGCAAAAGGTTCGCTGGGACGGGCTCGTCTGCTGCAGGCGACGGTTCCGCTGCGGATGCCACTTCGGCGGTGGCGGTTGTCCAAGGCACGGCTACGGAGCAACTGGTGGCCGAGTTGTGGCGGGACGTGCTCGGGGTGAGTTCCGTTTCGGTCGAGGATGATTTCTTCGATCTCGGCGGGGATTCGCTCAACGCGATTCAACTGCAGTCGCGGGTACGCGAGCAGACCGGTGTGGAGGTAGCGTTTCAGGAGTTCTTCGACCGTTCGACGTTGAAGGCGTTGGCGCGACATCTGGATGAGGTGCGAGGGATTGTGACTTCTCAGACGAGCGTCGGCGACGGCGAGATTCCCCTTGCGGCGCAGATGGACGCCTACCCCTTGTCCCACGCCCAACAGCGGATGTGGTTGCTGGAGCAATTGCAACCGGGCAGCGCGACGTACAACATCGCCAACGCCGTGCGCCTGACCGGGCGGTTGGAGGCCGACCTGTTGGCAGCGGCGCTGGCGGCGGTGGTGGAGCGGCATGAAACCTTGCGGACGACGTTTGTCCTGCAAGACGGCGAGCCGATGCAACGGATCAACGAGTCGGGCGATGTGCCTTTGGTGCGCGTGGAACTCGATGCCGATCTGTCCTCCGAAGACAAACAGGCGTGGCTCGACCGCTTTTCCCGCGAGGAAGCCGCCCGTCCGTTCGATCTGACGGCCGGGTCGCTTGTACGCGCCACGTTGGTGCGACTGGCGGAGGAGGAGCATGTGCTGTTCCTGACGATGCACCATATCGTCTCCGATGGCTGGTCGATGGGCGTGCTGGTGCGGGAGCTGTCGGCCGTGTATCCGGCGCGTCTCGCCGGACAAGAGCCGCAGTTGCCGCCGCTGGCGATCCAGTACAAAGACTTCGCCTCGTGGCAGAAGGACTGGGTCGGCGGCGAAGCGGTGCAGCAGCAACTCGCCTACTGGCGGGACAAGCTGCAAGGGGAGTTGCCCGTGCTGCAACTGCCGACCGACCGTCCTCGCCCGTCCGTGCAGACGGAGCGCGGGGCGACCTACCGCTTCCGCCTGCCGCGCGAGTTGATGGCGCAAGTGGAGCGGTTGGCGCGTCAGCAGAATGCGACGCTGTATATGACGTTGCTCGCCGCCTTCGATGTGCTCTTGCACCGCTATACGGGGCAGGAGGACTTGCTCGTCGGCTCTCCGGTGGCGGCACGCAACCGCCAAGGGATCGAGCCGCTGATCGGGATGTTCGTCAACACGCTGGTGTTTCGCAATCAGGTGCGAGGCGATGTCGCGTTCACCGACTTGTTGCAACAGGTGCGGCAAACGGTGCTCGAAGCGAACTCCCATCAGGACGTGCCGTTCGAAGTGCTGGTCGGCGAAGTCCGGACCGACCGCACCCGGAGCGTTTCGCCCGTGTTCCAAACGATGTTCGTCCTGCAAAATACCCCGATGCCCGCGCTGGAGCAACCCGGCCTGCAAGTAGAGCCGCTGGATGTGGAGACGGGAACGGCGAAGTTTGACCTGATGTGGCTGATGACAGAGGGGGCGGACGAGTATCAGGCGGCGTTGGAGTACAACACGGATTTATTTGACGAAGCGACGATGCGCCGGATGGGCGAGCATCTGCGGATGCTGTTGGAGAGCATCGTGGAGCAGCCGGAGCTGGCCGTCGGGCAATTGCCGATGGTGCCGGAGGAAGAGCGCGAGCAGTTGCTGGCGTGGTCGGAGCGGACTTCGGAAGGCGCGAACGCTGCTGCTGCCGATGATCACGCGCCTGCCTGCATCCACCGTTGGTTCGAACAAAGCGCGGCTCTTTATCCTGACCGCATCTCGCTGTCATATGAACAAGACCATCTGACTTATCGCGAACTGAACGAGCGGGCGAACCGCCTCGCGCACCTGCTGCAACAGCAGGGCGTAGGCGCGGAGTCCCTCGTCGGCGTCTGCCTCGACCGCTCGTTGGAGATGGTCGTCTCCCTGCTCGCCGTCCTGAAAGCGGGCGGCGCGTATGTCCCGCTCGACCCGACGTACCCTGAAGAGCGCATCGCCTTCGTGCTGGAAGACGCGGCGGTCGACGCGCTCGTGACGGCGGAACCATATCTCGACAAAGCACCGTCCGACCTCACGACGATCTGCGTAGATCGCGACGCGGCACAGATCGCCGAGCAGAGCGGCGACAACCTGAACGTCGACGTACACGCCGACAACCTGGCCTACGTCATCTACACCTCCGGCTCCACCGGCAAGCCCAAAGGCGTGCTGATCCCGCACCGCAACGTCATCCGTCTCTTCACGGAGACGCAAGACGGGTACGGCTTCAACCAAGAGGATGTCTGGACGCTGTTCCACTCCTACGCGTTTGACTTCTCGGTCTGGGAGATCTGGGGAGCGCTGTTCTACGGCGGTCGGCTCGTCGTCGTTCCGTACCTCACGACCCGTTCGCCCGAAGCCTTCTACGACCTGCTCGTACAAGAGCGCGTGACGGTGCTCAACCAAACCCCGTCCGCCTTCCGCCAACTGATCGCGGCGGAAGAGGCGTGCGGCCGGTCGCAAGACCTCGCCCTGCGCTACGTGATCTTCGGCGGGGAGGCGCTTGAACTGCAAAGCCTCAAACCGTGGTTCGACCGCCACGGCGACGAGCGGCCGCGCTTGGTGAACATGTACGGGATCACGGAAACCACCGTTCACGTCACCTACCGCGAGATCACATGTGCGGACGTGAAAGCGAACCGAGGCAGCGTGATCGGCGTGCCGATCCCCGACCTGCAAGTCTATGTCCTCGACGCGCATCTCCAACCGGCCCCGATCGGCGTGGTCGGCGAGATGTACGTCGGCGGCGCAGGTCTGGCCCGCGGCTACCTCAACCGTCCCGAGTTGACGGACGAGCGCTTCACAGCGAACCCTTTTGCAAAAGGTTCTCCGAAAGCGACCTCGCGCCTCTACAAGACGGGCGACCTCGCCCGCTACCTCGCCGACGGCGAACTGGAATACCAAGGCCGCTCCGACCACCAAGTCAAGGTGCGCGGCATCCGCATAGAGCTCGGCGAGATCGAATCCACCTTGGTCAAGCAGGAGGCGGTGCGAGAAGCGGTCGTCCTCGTGCGCGAAGACACGCCGGGCGACAAGCGACTGGTCGCCTACCTCGTCCCGGCACAAGGGGACGACCTGCCGCCGACCGACCTGAACCAAGCGCTGCGAGCCGACTTGCCGGACTACATGATTCCAAACGCCTACGTGCGGCTCGACGCACTCCCGCTCACGCCAAACGGCAAAGTGGACACCCGCGCCCTGCCCGCACCCGAATACGGCGGCGAAACCTCTTACACCGCCCCGCAAACGGAGACGGAACAGCAGGTGGCCGACCTGTTCGCCGAAGTGCTCGCCGTGGACAAAGCGGGCGTGGAAAGCGACTTCTTTACCCTCGGCGGGCATTCCCTGCTGGCGATGAAGCTCGTCTCCCGCGTGCGCGAACAGTTCCAAGTCGAGCTCTCGATGCGCCACCTGTTCGACACCCCGAAGCTCGGCGCGTTGGCGGCGCAGATCGACCGCCTGCAACAGACGGTCGCCCTGCCGCCGCTGCAACCGATGGTGCGCGAAGAACGCCTGCCCGTCTCTTACGCCCAAGAGCGCCTGTGGCTGATCGACCAACTCGCGCCGGGATCGAACGCCTACAACATCCCGATCGCCGTGCGCCTGCAAGGGAAGCTGGACCAAACCGCTTTGGAGCAGAGCCTGCATCGGCTCGTCGAACGCCACGAGACGCTGCGCACGACGTTTACGCATCACCAAGGATGGCCCGCGCAGGTGATCGGCGAAGGCGTCTCCTTGCCGCTGACCGTGATCGCGCTCGACACGCTGCCCGAAGCGAAGCGGGAGTCGGAAGCCGAACGTCTGGCGCAACAAGAAGCCCGACAACCGTTCGATCTGGCAAAAGGTTCGCTGGTACGGGCCACGTTGCTTCGACTGTCTGCGGATGACCATGTGCTCCTGCTGACGATGCACCACATCGTGTCCGACGGCTGGTCGATGGGCGTGCTCGTGCGCGAACTGACGGAGCTGTATGCGAACCTGTCCGCCGGACGCCAAGCCGACTTGCCGGACTTGGAGATTCAATATGTGGACTACGCCAACTGGCAACGCCAATGGTTGGACGGCGACAGGCTCGACGAGCAACTGGCGTACTGGAAGCGGACGCTCGGCACCGACCTACCCGTGCTCCAACTGCCGACCGACCGCCCGCGTCCCGCCGTGCGCAGCACGGAAGGCGGGCTGTACCGCGTCGAACTGCCGAAGTCGCTATCAGACCGCCTATACGAGTTGAGCCGACGGGAAGACGCGACGCTGTTCATGACGCTGTTGACCGCCTTCAACGTCCTGTTGCACCGCTACTCCGGCCAAGAGGACATCACGGTCGGCTCGCCGATTGCCAACCGTTCGCACCCCAAGGCGGAAGGCTTGATCGGCTTCTTCGTCAACACGCTGGTCCTGC
>DASTWJ010000209.1:0-7617 GCA_035776695.1 Bacilli bacterium | reverse complement strand
ATGTGGACATGGCGCATGTCGGACTGCTGCACCAGCTTCTCGTAGATCTTGACCTCGTCGGTGACCCGCAGGTTGTACGGGATCGGCATGACGATCATCCGCGATTGGAGCGCTTCGTTCTTCTTGTTGGAGATGAACGATTTGTACTCCGTTTCGTTGGTGTGTGCGATGATCATCTCATCCGCCGAGATCAGCGCGAAACGTCCCGCCTTGAAGTTGCCTTCCTGCGTCAGGGAGAGCAGGTGCCAGAGGAACTTCTCGTCGCATTTGAGCATCTCCTGGAACTCCATCAGGCCGCGGTTCGCCTTGTTCAGCTCGCCGTCGAAGCGGTACGCCCGCGGGTCAGACTCGGAGCCGAACTCGGCGATCGTCGAGAAGTCGATCGAGCCGGTCAGGTCGGCGATGTCCTGCGACTTCGGGTCGGACGGGGAAAATGTCCCGATGCCGACGCGGTTGTCCTCAGAGAACACGATCCGCTCGACCGGCATGTCTTCGATCCGTCCACCGTACTCTGACGTCAGCCGCAAGCGGCAGGACGGACAGAGGTTGCCTTCGATCCGCACATCGAACTCGCGCTCGAAGTCGGGGCGCAGTTCGTTCGGGATCAGGTGTAGCGGTTCTTCGTGCATCGGGCAGCCTTTGATGGCGTAGAGAGCGCCGTCATCGGTGCGCGAATATTGCTCAAGGCCTTTTTTCAACAGGGTGACGATGGTCGATTTGCCGCCGGAGACCGGACCCATCAGAAGCAGAATCCGTTTGCGAACATCGAGGCGGCGAGCTGCCGAGTGGAAATACTCTTCCACCAGCCGTTCGATCGAAGCGTCAAGGCCGTAGATTTCCTTGGAGAAGAATTGGTACTCCTTGCGCCCATCCTCATCGGTGTTGATCCCGGCCAGCGCGATCATGTCGTAGATGCGGGAGTGAGCCGTCATGGCGACTTTGGGGTTCTTGCGTACGATCTCCAGATAGTCGACGAAGGTACCTTCCCACCGAAGTTTCTCTTCTTGGGCTCGGTAGGCGGACAACCGATTCAACAAATCCATGGTTTCATCCCCCTTTTCATTCGGGTCATGCCCAACCCTGTGCGCCGGGTCCTCTTCTTGTTGTTGTTTTTTCATCCTATTCGGGTACATGCTTGCCCTATGACGGTAGAATGAAGATTCTGAAAGTTAAGAAACTAATGCGATTGGAAGAGCCTTTCGTACTCTATATGTATGCAACGGCGCGAATTCTGTTGCGTCGGCTAGCGAAACGTTCACAACTTGTTCGTGCAGGCGCGAATGTGCTATTATGGGTCTGTATGAGGACTTCCTTCTAAGAGTGGGTGAGCGGATTGCGCAAAAACAAAACGAGCCTGATCTTCCAGGCGGCGATCGACGTATTTTCCGAAAAAGGGTTTGACAAAGCGACGATGGACGACATCGCTGCACGGGCCAATGTCGCCAAAGGCACGATCTACTACCACTTCAAGAGCAAGGAAGAGCTGTTTCTGTTCCTCGTCGAAGAGGGTGTCGAGATGTTGCGCGAAGGCGTCGAGCTGAAGCTGCAACCGGAGATGACCCCGACGGAGAAGATGGAAGTGATCCTCCGCGAACAGATTCAGTTTTTCGGGCAGTATCGCGATTTTTGCGTAATTTTGTTGCGCGAGTCGTGGGGAGCGGAAGAGCGCCAGTTGGAGTTTCGGAAGATGATTCGCTCGTACATGCTGGTGCTTCAAGGCGTGATCGAGGAAGGCATCGAGCGCGACGAGTTCCAAGCGGTGAACGCCGATTATGCGGCGGCCGGCATCTTCGGGATGATCTCGATCGCAGCGTTGCACATCTTGCTCGGCAAGGGCGAGTATGACGAAGTGACGCTGTATGAGACGATGAAGCAGACAGCCTTTCACGGGCTGGTCAAATAGTCATTGCACCACGGGAAATCGAATAGGGAAAAGCTCCCCTGCCACGCGGCGGGGGAGCTTTTTGTATGCCGATTGAGTCACTAGCCGGCCAGTTCGTCTTTTTCATGCAGGTCTTGCACGCGCAGGGTGCGACGGGTGGTGAGGATCTGCACGGCGAGGACGGCGATCAGCAAGCCGCCGATGATGCCGACGCTCCGCCAGAGCAGGGCCTCGTCGCCCGTCGCGATGATCGCCCGCAGCCCTTCGACGCCATAGGTCATCGGCAGGAACGGGTGGATCGCTTGGTAGATCCCCGGCACCAACTCGATCGGGAACGTCCCGGCGCTCGACGTCAATTGCAGGACGAGGAGCAGGATCGCGAGGAAGCGTCCCGGCCCGGTGCCGAAGCGGGCGATCAACAGCCCTATGATCGCGATGGAGGTCCAAGCGATCAGGATGTTAAACAGATAGAACGCGACGAGGTTGGTCACTTCAAGCCCCAACACGCTGTGCAGGACGAAGGAGGACAACACCGCCTGCAACAGCCCGACCACCGCCAGCGTGCCGAACTTGCCGAGCACGAGCGAGGTCGAGGACACGGGGGTCAGCAGCCAGCGGTATTCCCGCACGGAGAGCACGAAATAGAGCATCAGCGCCCCCACCCACATCGAGAGCGGGATAAAGTAGGCGGCAAAACCCATGCCGTACGTGGCGACCGGATGAAGCGGCGCGTCGGCGACCGTCACCGGGTCGGCCATCAGCGCGGCTTTCGCGTCCGGGTTCTTGACCGTGCCTGCCTCCGAAGCGCGGGTCAGTTCGCCTGCGAGCGTTTGACTGCCTTGGGCGAGGTCGCTTGAGCCGTCCGCCAGCTTCGAGGTGCCGTCGGCGAGGTCTTGGCTGCCTTGCGCCACTCGGCGGCTGCCGTTCGCCAGTTCGCCCGACTTGGTGGCGAGCGTCGCCGTGCCTTGGCGCAGATCGTTCAACCCGCTGGCGAGGCGTTCGGCTCCGCTTTGCAGTTGTTTGCCACCGCTCGCCAAGTCGTTCGCTCCGGCGACCAGACGGTCTTGCCCTTTTGCGATCTGATCGAGTGCCCCGACCGCCTTTTGCAAACCGGCGCGGCTCTCCCCTGCGCCGCTTTTGGCAGAAGCGAGGCCGTCGCTGACCCCGTTGATCTTCTGCAAAGCGCCGAGGAAAAGGGGGTCTCGCGCGAGGTCGTATTTCTGTTCGAGCAGCCCGAGCATGTCGAGCGCGGGCATCTGCGCCGGATCTTGTGTCGTCGGCGCTTGCGGTTGCCCGTCGGCTCCGAGCTGACCAAGGGTGGCTTCCATCGTGCCGAGGCCCGCTTGCATCTGTTCGGTGCCGGTGACGGCTGCGCCGAGTTGGTCGCGGACTTGTTTGACACCGGCGGTGCTTTCGGTCAGGCCGTCCGCGAGTTTTTGACTGCCCGTTGCGAGGCTTGCCACGCCTTGCTTGACTTGTCCCGCCCCGTCGTACGCTTTTACGACACCCGTTTGCAGAGACTTGGCTCCGTTCGCCAGTTGTTGCGAGCCGTTCGCGACTTGCTGGGCCCCATCAGCCACTTGGCGGGAACCGTCGGCTGCGTCATGTGCGCCGTCTTCCAGCTTGACAGCGCCGTCAGCGAGGTCGTTGGCGCCGGACGCCGCCTTGGACAGCCCGTCGCCCGCTTCGCCGATCACGTTGAAGATCCCCTTGAGGTACTCTTCCGTGAACTTGTTGCCGAGTTCTTCGCGCAACTGCGTCTCCAAGCGACCGGAGATCGTCGAAGCGATGTAGTTCTCGCCTTCGTTGGCGGTGAACTGCAACCGGGCTTGGTGCGGCGTGTCGCTGTCGATGGAGAGCACGTTGTTCGTAAAATCAGGCGGGATCGCAACCATCAGGTAAAAGTTGTTGTGTTCAAGGCCGTCTCGCGCCTCGTCCAGACGCAAGACCTGCCAATCGACTTTCCCGTCGTCCGTCAGTTCCTCGACGATGTCTTGTCCGTAGTTGACCGGCTTGCCGTCCCGTTCGCCGCCTCGGTCTTGGTTGACGAGCGCGACAGGGAACTGCTCCATCGAGCCGTACGGGTCCCAGAACGCATAAAGATACAAGCCGCTGTACAGGAGCGGGATGATGATCCCGACGATCAATGCCGCACGCGAGATGCGGGAACGGAGCAGGCGGCGCAATTCAGTACGGATGATCCACCAGATGTTCATCGCACGGTCACCTCCCCGCTCGGCAACTCCAGCACCGCTTGGCATCCGTCCGCCACTTGGGCGAGGACGGTGGTCAGCAGCACGGTATGCCCTTCGCGAGCCAGTTCTTGCAGGTCACGAGCAGCCAGTTCCCACTCTTCGTTGGTCAAACCGCGCTCCGGTTCATCGATCAGAATCAAGTCGGGGCGGTGGATCAAGGCGGTCGTCAAGCCGATGCGAAACTGTTCGAGATGCCCGACGTCCTTGACACGGCGCTTTTTCACAGACGCGAGTTCGTAGTGGTCGAGCAGTTCGGCGACGCGTTGTTTGACGTGGCGGACGCCGTGCAAGCGGCCTTGGAACAGCAGGTGCTCCTCCAGCGTCAACGTGTCGAACAGCGGGTTGAGGTCGTGAATCGGCCCGAGACCCGCCTTGTGCAGATCGGGTCGCCCGCCGCCTACCGTCACCCGACCCGCATCGGGACGCAGTTGGCCGGACGCCAGCAGCAGCAGGCTCGATTTGCCCGAGCGCGACGGTCCGTAGACCGCACCGATCTCGCCGGGGCGCAGGGTGAAGGTCAGGTTCTCATAGAGCACCTTGCTTTTGTCACGCAGCTTCACCTCTTGCAACTGCAAACACAGGTTGTCATGTGCGTGTGCCACCGACTTCACCTCCCTTTATTTTCATGGTTTCACACCGAAACTGACTGGTCAGTACAAAAACTTTTGCTGTTGATGATTCTACTCCCCCTATCCCCTCTCTGTCAACCCATGAAAAAAAGGCTCCTCTCGTAAAGAGGAACCTTCTTAACATGCCTGTTTTTGCCGGGATTAAAGCACAATCCCACGCTCTTTCAAGTTGCTTTCCATCGCCCGCTTCATCTGCTCCAAGGAATGGATCGCTTTTTGCAGATCGCCTTGGTCCTTGTAGATGTCGCCGAGCATCGAGTAGGACTTGGCGATCTCGCGGGGCAGGTCGACTTTTTCAAAAATGCCGACCGACTGCTCCATGTAGGCGACCGCTTGGCCGTAGTCCTTCTGCTCTTTGCAGATCGTCGAGAAGGTGCGGTACACATAGCCGCGCTCCAACGCGTCTTCGCCGAGCAACTTCAACGCCTCGTCGCAATGAGCGGACGCCTGCCCGTAGTCTTTCATCTGCAGGTACATGCGGGCGATCTCACCGTGCGTGTGCGCCATCTTTTCCACATAGCCGTACTCTTTGTACTCCGCCAAGCAGCGTTCCAGCGTGCGCAGCGCTTCGTCGGTGTCGCCGCCTTCGCCCTTCACGATGCCGAAGTTTTCCTTCACTTCGATCGCCAGGCGGATGTTCTTCAGGCCGCGGTACAGCGAGATCGCATGTTGCGAATATTCGCTCGCCCGGTCGTATTCGCCCAGCTTGCGGAACGTCTGACCCAAGTGGCGGTACAGTTCGGCAATCTTTTGAAAATTGGCGGTGCCTTCGAGGTACTTGTGGGCGCGTTCGTAGCTTTTCAGCGCGTTGTCTCGCTCGCCGAGGTGGCCGTAGACTTCGCCGAGCATGCAGAGCAGCTCCGCCGCGAGGAACGGGTCGCGCTCCTCCATCCGCTCGAGGAAGTCGAGCGCCTTCTGCCAGTGGTAGTTGGCCAGCGGGTAGTTGTGGCGGCGTTCCTCGACGGTGCCGAGCTTTTTCAACGCTTGGATCTGCATGTAGGTGTCCTTGCGAGTCGCCGCCGAGGACAACACTTTATCGAACCAGTCGTTCGCTTCGTCAAGCTTGCCCATCTCCAACAGGCACTCGGCGAGGTCGAATTGAATCTCCGCCGAATGCAGCTGCGGCACGTTGTCGCCCATCAGCTCTTCCAGAATCGGGACGGCGTCGGCATACACGCCGGCCTCCATGTTCGCACGCGCCACTTTGTAGGTGGCGATCTGCTCGATCTGCATCTGCATGTCGGTCAGGAAATACTCGATCGGCGTTTCCAAACGCTCGGCGATCGCTTGGAGCAGTTTGTGCGACGGGTTCGCCTTGTCCGCTTCAATCTGGGAAATCATGCTCGGTGTCACCATGCCGGAACCGAGATCACTCTGGGTTAAACCTTTCTGAATGCGAAGTTCTTTAATCTTTTGGCCAAGTGTAGCTGGCATCGGGATCGCTCCTTCCGAATACTTGTCTGCTGTTTGGGACTGGAACTGTGACGAGGATGTAATGAGTAATTGCAGGTTTAAGAGTTCCCTTTACCTGACCATTATTAACTGAGTTAATTCATTGTATACATGGGCGAACATTAATAGAACATCAACCTCGCAACGAAAGAATCCTACACAGGAAAAAAACTGTGCAACTTACGGCACAGTTCTCTGTCCGGCCACGACTCCGTCTACGTACGCAGAGTCGGTAATTCGTCGCGAATGAAGCGAAGCAGATCTTCCATCGTGCCTTTGTGATCAAACGGCAGCGACTTCGATTCCTCTTCGATCGCACAATCGGTCACCCAATACGTTTGCGTCCCCAGTTTGCCGGCGATGAGGTCTTCGTAGCCATCATTGCCGATCATCATACAGGATTCGGGGGCACGGTCGATTTTCTGGAGGATTTCCCGATAGTAACTCGGATTCGGTTTGCAAAAGTGCATCTCTTCCAAGGTGGTGACCAGACGGAACGGCAGGTCCTCCACCCCGGCCCAGCGCATGCGATGCAGGATCGCCGAACGCGGGAACAACGGGTTGGTCGCCAATACGATCTCATAGCCTTTGTCCAAGGCGGCAAGGCAGACTTGACGTGCCAACGGCGTCGGGTTGGTCAGTTCGCTCAGCTCGCCGAAGCGCCCGGCGTAAAAGTCTTCCAAGATCGGCCAATAGTCTGACTCTTGCACGTTCAGCGCGGTCAGAAAATCCTGCTTGAACACCTGTTCATTGGTCAACGTCGGATCGTCATTGCGCACCATCGCCTCGGTCGATTTCCACAGTTGATCGACAAACGGTTCCGGCCCGATCAAGTGGGCGACGCGGGGGATCAGTTGCTTGAAGTATCCCTTGGTGAAGTGGTCCTGATCCATCGGCAACAACGTGCCGTCCAGGTCAAAAAGCAACGTGGTCAATTGGCTCATGTGCAAAGCTCCTCGGTTTAGATCAGATTCGGAAACCCCTGTTGGCGCAACGCCTCAAACACAACCACGGCAACGGCGTTGGACAGGTTCAGCGAGCGGGCATCTTGCAAAATCGGAATGCGAATCGCCGTCTCCGAATTCGCCTCGATCAACTCATCCGGCAGTCCGCGCGTCTCACGCCCGAACACGAAAAAGTCGTCCGGCCCGTACGCGAAGTCGGTGTACGATTTCTCCGCTTTGGTCGTCGCGAAAAAAAAGCGGCCCTGCGGATACTTGTCCCGCAAGTCCTGAAACGAGTCGTGATAATGCAAATCGAGCAAGTGCCAATAGTCCAGCCCCGCTCTTTTCAATTGTTTATCGTCGGTGGAAAAGCCCAGCGGCCGCACCAAATGCAAGGTGATGCCCGTACACGAGCAGGTGCGGGATATGTTCCCCGTGTTCGCCGGGATCTCCGG
>DASTWJ010000208.1:0-6274 GCA_035776695.1 Bacilli bacterium | reverse complement strand
CCCTCGAGGTACTTCATCATCAGCTCTTCGTCCAGCTCTGCGACTGCTTCGAGCAATTGACCGTGGAGCTCTTCGGCACGATCCTTGAGTTCAGCCGGAATTTCGGTTTCCTCAGAGGTACGGCCCAAGTCATCGGTATAGATGATCGCCTTCATGGTGATGAGGTCGATCATGCCTTGGAAGTGATCTTCCGCACCGATCGGCAGGTGGATCGGCACAGCGTTCGCCTTGAGGCGATCGCGCATCATGTCGACGCAACGGAAGAAATCGGCACCGATGATGTCCATTTTGTTGACGTAGGCGATACGCGGAACGTGGTACTTGTCCGCTTGACGCCATACGGTCTCGGATTGCGGCTCTACGCCACCTTTTGCACAGAAAACACCAACGGAACCGTCAAGGACGCGCAGGGAACGTTCGACTTCAACGGTGAAGTCCACGTGACCGGGCGTGTCGATGATGTTGATACGATGGTCTTTCCATTCTGCAGTGGTTGCAGCAGAAGTGATGGTAATCCCACGCTCTTGTTCCTGAACCATCCAGTCCATGGTCGCTGCACCTTCGTGCACTTCACCGATTTTGTGAACGCGACCGGTGTAGAACAGGACGCGCTCGGTGGTGGTCGTCTTACCAGCATCGATGTGAGCCATGATGCCGATGTTACGAGTTCTTTCTAACGGAAACTGACGAGCCATGCGGCACATCCTCCTTCCTCACGTAAGTATAAGGCGCCCGGAACATTTCCGAAGAAACGTCCCGACCGTCTTGTCCAAAATCTTACCAGCGGTAGTGAGCAAACGCTTTGTTTGCTTCTGCCATTTTGTGCATGTCTTCACGACGCTTCACAGCGCCGCCGGTGTTGTTGGCAGCATCCATGATTTCGTTCGCGAGTTTTTCTTCAACGGTTTTCTCGTTGCGCTTGCGGGAGTAGTCTACCAGCCAGCGGATACCGAGAGTCAGACGGCGCTCCGGACGAACTTCGATCGGCACTTGGTAGTTGGCACCACCAACGCGGCGAGCGCGAACTTCGAGAACCGGCATGATGTTTTTCAGTGCGGTTTCGAAAATTTCGAGCGGATCGTTGCCAGTCTTTTCTTTGATGCGATCAAATGCACCGTAGACAGCAGTTTGTGCTACGGACTTCTTGCCGTCGTACATCAACTTGTTAACCAGGCGGGAAACAAGCTTGGATCCGTAAACCGGATCCGGCAGTACGTCACGACGCGGGACAGGACCTTTACGCGGCATTCATGTCGCCTCCTTTCAGAGTTGGTTGGGGTTTGGGTTGAAACAGGTTGCGAAAAATTACTTCTTCGCTTTCGGGCGCTTCGCGCCGTACTTGGAGCGAGCTTGCATACGGTCTTTCACACCAGCGGTATCAAGCGCACCGCGAACGATGTGATAACGTACGCCCGGCAAGTCCTTTACACGACCGCCGCGAACAAGAACAACACTGTGCTCTTGCAAGTTGTGGCCGATGCCCGGGATGTAAGCCGTCACCTCGATCCCGTTGGTCAGACGAACACGCGCATACTTACGCAGTGCGGAGTTCGGCTTCTTCGGGGTCATGGTACCTACACGGGTGCAAACGCCACGCTTTTGCGGGGACGATTGGTTGGTTTGCTCCTTGATGAAGGAGTTGTAACCTTTTTGCAGCGCCGGAGCGGTAGACTTTTTCTCAATGGTTTTGCGGCCTTTGCGCACCAATTGGTTGATTGTCGGCATTTCCACTGCACCTCCTTCCAAAGTTTCAAATACACAGAACCGGGTGGCTCATGTGAAGGCAAATGAAAAAGGTCAATGACGGGACTGTTGGAGTCAAGTCAAAACCTAATGTTTGACGATGGCTGCGGTTGCGGCCCCAACTTCGATGCCGCAAGCGTTACCCAACTGCTTCATCGTCTCCACCCAAGTGATGGGCATCTGATGCTGTTGTGCGAGCAGGGCGATGCGTGAGACAAGTTGTTCGTCTGCGTCCTTCGCGACAAACAGCTCCTGAACGATGTGTTGCTTGAGCGCTTTGGCGGTCTGGTTGATACCGACCAGCCACTCAGTCTCTCGGATGCGATGCAAGACCACTCCGATTCATCCTCTCATATGTCACGCAATGACTCTAGGCACACTACGAGATTGTAGCACCTTGTATGGGGTAAGTCAACCGTATTTGACCCCATCTTGCAAAAAATTTCTCAAACGATCAAATTGCCATAGAGAGGGCGCCCCAAAAACAGGGACGCCTGGTCTCTTGTTGGCAACTTTATTCGACAGCCGTTTCCACTTTTTCCAGATCGGCGCCGTCTTCGACAGCCTGCTCGGACACGACTTCGCCCTCAGCCGGCAGCTCTTCGGTTCCGTCTTCGACCTTGATGTTGCGGTAACGGGACATACCGGTGCCGGCCGGAACCAGCTTACCGATGATGACGTTCTCCTTGAGGCCGAGCAAACGGTCCACCTTGCCGTGGATCGCCGCTTCCGTGAGCACGCGAGTGGTCTCTTGGAAGGACGCCGCAGACAGGAAGGAATCGGTCTCCAGGGACGCTTTGGTGATCCCGAGCAGGGCCGGACGGGCCACAGCCGGTTCTCCGCCTGCCAGCAGGACGGGCAGGTTGGCTTTTTCAAATTCATAGATGTCGACATAGGTACCCGGCAACAGCGACGTGTCGCCCGCATCGTTGATGCGAACTTTGCGCAGCATTTGACGGACCATGACCTCGACGTGCTTGTCGTTGATCTCAACGCCCTGCAGGCGGTATACGCGCTGTACTTCGCGCAGCAGGTACATCTGCACGCCTTGGATGCCTTTGACCTTCAGCATGTCTTTCGGGTCAACGGAACCCTCGGTCAGCTCGTCGCCCGCTTCGACCGCCTGGCCTTCCTGCACGGCGATCCGAGAGCCGTACGGCACCGGATAGACCTTGGTCTCGGCATGGCCGATGATCTCGATCTCGCGCTTGTCTTTAACTTCGCGAATCTCGTTGATCTTGCCGTCGATTTCGGTGATGATCGCTTGGCCCTTCGGGTTGCGGGCCTCGAACAGCTCTTGGATACGCGGCAGACCTTGGGTGATGTCGTCACCTGCGACACCGCCGGTGTGGAACGTACGCATCGTCAGCTGGGTGCCCGGTTCGCCGATCGACTGTGCGGCGATGATGCCGACCGCTTCGCCGATCTCGACCATCTTGCCGGTCGCCAAGTTGCGGCCGTAGCACTTGATGCAGACGCCGTGCTGGGTGCGGCAGGTCAGGACGGAACGCAGCGGAATCCGCGTCAGACCGGCTTCGATCAGCTCGTTGCCGATCTCTTCGTCGATCAGTTCGTTTTCCTTGACCATGATCTCGCCCGTTTCCGGGTGCTTGATGTCACGGAACGCCATGCGGCCGACGATGCGGTCGATGAGATCCTCGATGACTTCCTTGCCGTCGCGGATTTCCTCCGCCATGATGCCTTTGTCGGTGCCGCAATCGTCTTGACGGACGATGACGTCCTGCGCCACGTCAACCAGACGACGGGTGAGATAACCGGAGTCGGCCGTACGCAACGCGGTATCCGCCAGACCTTTACGAGCACCGTGGGTGGAGATGAAGTACTCCAAGACGGTCAGGCCTTCGCGGAAGTTCGATTTGATCGGCAACTCGATGATCCGGCCGGACGGGTTCGCCATCAGGCCGCGCATGCCGGACAGCTGCGTGATCTGCGAAACGTTACCACGCGCACCGGAGTGAGCCATCATGTAGATCGGGTTGTAACGGTCCATCGAGTCCATCAGGACTTTGGTCAACGTATCTTTCGCTTGCGACCAGATCGAGATGACGCGGTCGTAGCGCTCGTCGTCGGTGATCAGACCGCGACGGTATTGTTTCGTAACGGTCGCGACCTTGCCTTCCGCTTCCTCGAGGATGTCTTTCTTCTCATGCGGAACGCGGATGTCGGCGACGGAGATGGTAATGCCTGCACGCGTCGAGAATTTGAACGCCAGCGCCTTGACCTGGTCGAGGATCTCGGAGGTCGTGGTCGTGCCGTAGCGACGGAAGCACTCGGCGATGATCGAGCCGAGGTAGCCTTTGACAACGGCGCTGTTGACCGGCATTTCGGCGATCTTCGCACGCATGTCGACGCCCTTTTCGAAGATAAAGGATTCGTCGGCGATGCCTTTGTGCAGGTTCTCTTTGGTCGCGCGGTTGATATACGGGAAGTGATCCGGGAAGATCGAGTTGAAGATGAGCTTACCGGTCGTCGTAATCAGCCATGCGTTTTGTTGTTTTTCGGTAAAAGAGGACTTGCCGACCGTCTTCGCCGGCAGCACGATGCGGGTGTGCAGGGAGAGCTGGCCGACGTCATACGCCATGATCGCTTCGATCGGCGAATGGAAAATTCGACCTTCACCCGGCATCTCGGCGCGTTCCATCGTCAGGTAATAGGAGCCAAGCACCATGTCCTGCGTCGGAGTTACGACCGGCTTGCCGTCTTTCGGGTTCAGGATGTTGTGCGCCGCCAGCATCAGCAGGCGTGCTTCCGCTTGTGCCTCTGCGGACAGCGGTACGTGTACCGCCATTTGGTCACCGTCAAAGTCGGCGTTGTACGCCGTACATACGAGCGGATGCAGTTTGATCGCACGGCCTTCGACCAAGGTCGGTTCGAACGCCTGAATCCCCAAGCGGTGCAAGGTAGGTGCGCGGTTGAGGAGCACCGGATGTTCCTTGATGACCTCTTCCAAGACGTCCCACACTTCGGCGGAGACGCGCTCGACCTTGCGCTTCGCGCTCTTGATGTTGTGCGCGAGGCCCTTGGCAACCAGTTCTTTCATGACGAACGGCTTGAACAGTTCGAGTGCCATTTCCTTCGGCAGGCCGCATTGGTACATCCGCAGGTGCGGGCCGACGACGATAACGGAACGACCGGAGTAGTCGACGCGCTTACCCAGCAGGTTCTGACGGAAGCGACCTTGCTTGCCCTTGAGCATGTGCGAGAGGGACTTGAGCGGACGGTTGCCGGGGCCCGTAACCGGACGGCCGCGACGACCGTTGTCGATCAAAGCGTCCACCGCTTCTTGCAGCATGCGTTTCTCGTTTTGAACGATGATGTCCGGAGCGCCCAAGTCGAGCAGGCGCTTCAAACGGTTGTTCCGATTGATGACGCGGCGGTACAGATCGTTGAGGTCGGAAGTCGCGAAGCGACCGCCGTCGAGCTGAACCATCGGACGCAGTTCCGGCGGAATCACCGGGAGCACGTCGAGGATCATCCAAGCCGGATCGTTGAGCGAGGTGCGGAACGCCTCCATCACTTCCAGACGTTTGATCGCGCGGTTGCGACGTTGGCCTTGCGCCGTCTTCAGCTCTTCTTTGAGCTGGACGGTTTCTTTGTCCACTTCGACCTGAGCGAGCAATTTCTTGATCGCTTCGGCACCCATGCCCGCTTCGAACGCATAGCCGTACTTTTCCCGATAGGAACGGTATTCCTTCTCGGAGAGCAGTTGCTTGTATTCGAGCGGGGTTTCGCCCGGGTTGACCACGACGTAGGACGCGAAGTAGATAACTTCCTCGAGCGCGCGCGGGCTCATGTCAAGCACGAGGCCCATGCGGCTCGGGATGCCTTTGAAGTACCAGATGTGAGAGACGGGGGCCGCCAGTTCGATGTGGCCCATCCGTTCCCGACGGACTTTGGCACGGGTGACTTCAACGCCGCAGCGGTCACAAACGACGCCTTTGTAACGCACGCGCTTGTATTTGCCGCAGTGACATTCCCAGTCCCGTTGCGGTCCGAAGATTTTTTCGCAGAACAGACCTTCTTTTTCAGGCTTGAGGGTCCGGTAGTTGATCGTTTCCGGCTTCTTGACTTCCCCGTGCGACCACGAACGGATCTTCTCGGGGGATGCCAAGCCGATCTTCATATACTCAAAGTTGTTGACGTCCAACAAAGGGGCCTACCTCCCTTTCCCTGCTTACTCTTCGGCAGTTTCGCGAGCCGCCAGATTCAAGTTGAGCTTCTCGCCAGAATCGTCTTCGTCATCGCTTTCACGCATGACGATCTCTTGTTCGTCCTCGGTCAGAATCTTGACGTCCATCGCGAGGGACTGCAGTTCCTTGATCAGAACCTTGAACGATTCCGGGACGCCCGGTTCCGGCACGTTCTCGCCCTTGACGATCGATTCGTAGGTCTTCACGCGACCGACCACGTCGTCCGACTTGACGGTGAGGATCTCTTGCAAGGTGTATGCGGCACCGTATGCCTCCAGCGCCCAGACCTCCATCTCACCGAAGCGCTGACCGCCGAACTG
>DASTWJ010000207.1:0-8613 GCA_035776695.1 Bacilli bacterium | reverse complement strand
CTTACGCGAACCGTCCGACATCACATTGGCAGAGGAATCCCTGCTACAAGATGTGCAATGGCTGATCGACCAAGGCGACTACCACGGACGTGAGGCGGACAAAAAGCGTCTCGAATACATCAACAATTTCCGCTTGGAAGTCTACGGTGCAGTCGTCACCGGCCCTGTGCGCGAATTGGAAAAGCTGAAGGCGGAGAAAGACTTTTACCACTACGAACTCGGGCCGGTTGAAGTCTGGAACTGGCAGACAGAGGAGTAAGAAATCAAAAGACCACTTTCCATTTATCAAAAAAGGAAAAGTGGTCTTTTCATTATGTCATATGCTAGGCCAGCCTCACGCACTCGCCGACTGTTGCTTCGCTTGCACCGCATTCTTGCGCTCCGTACGCACCAGCGATCCAACCACAACCGCCAGCACCACGAGCTGCGGCACCACCGTCTCCCACGTCGGGTAGATCCCCAGCGCAGGCACATTCGGCAGATACCCCGGCACATGCGCGCCCAACTTGCCAGCCACTTGCAACGCATGAATGCTCATCCCCACAAACTTAAACGCGAGGTAGTACAGCAACAAGCTCGCCACCAAGAAGAACGGGCGAATCGGAATCCGTTTGCTCAGGCGAATCATCGCGAACCCGATCACCGCCAAGATCACCAGCGAGACGCCGATGCCGAGCACCAGCTGCGAGGTGGCGATCGACGGCGCCATGCCGAGGTAGAAGATGATCGTTTCCGCCCCTTCCCGCATCACGGCGAGGAAGGAGGTGGCGGCCAGCGACCACAGCGCACCGCGTGCAACCACGGTGCCCAACGTCTTCTCGATGTATTGGTTCCACGCCCGCAGGTTCGACTTGCTGTGCAACCACGCGCCGACGGTGACCATGAACAACACGGCGATCAGACCGGTGACGCCTTCGATCAGCTCGCGGGAGCTGCCGGCCGCCGCCAGCGACAGCACGGAGGTCAACACGATTGCCAACACACCGCTGGCGATGATACCGCCGCCTGCGCCGCCCCAGACCCAGCCGCGCTTGTCGGCGTTGCCCGTACGGTTGAGGAAAGCGAGCAGCGCCGCGATGACGAGGATCGCTTCCAGCCCTTCGCGGAACAGGATCAGACCGGCATCCCACGCGGTGTAGGAAGTCGAGTCGCTATCCGCATAAGGAGCCAGCACATCCTGCAGCGAGGTGATCACCACGCCCGCTTTTTCCAAGTCGGGCGGAGAGGAGAGCAGCAGGCTCTGCGCTTCGGTCATCTTGTTCTCGATGGAGGTGTAGTCCTCGGTCGAGCGCGTGCTGACCACGCCTTCGACGGACGGCCAATTGGTGATGAAGCTCTCGATCTTCTCGGACGCTTCGTCCGCTTCTCCCGCCTTCACTTCCAGTTGCGCGTCGTGCAGGTAGCCGATCAGGTCGGTGATCGTCAGCGTGCCCGCCGCCGCTCCGGTCGTCGATTCGGTAGCGGCCTGCGCCTTGCCGGAGAGATAGTCGTCGAGAATCGACTTCAAGTTCGAAAGCGCGGTCGTCGCCTTCTCCGCATTTGCCGGCTCGGTGCTCAAGGTGATGCGAGCCGCGCTCATCTTCGCTTCAATCTTCCCATAGACGGAAAAGTTGTCTTGGCGAATCGGGCCTTCCGCTTGTGTCCAGCCGTCGACGAAATGACCGAACTGCTCTTTCGCTTGCGTCCAGTCATCCGCTTGCACGGCGGCGAGGCTTTGCTGCAGGAACGGCAACAAAGCCTCGACTTTCCGATGCGCCTGCGCGTCTTCCTCGCCACCTTGCTGCGTCGAGGTCACATAGGCGTCGGTCGATTTGGCCAGCTCGGAAATCGCCGATTTGACCGCCTTTTGATCCGGTGCGCCCGCTTGCAACGCCTGCTCCGCGGCGGTCAGCGCCTGGGTCACCGCTTTCGCTTCGGGAGACGAGGCGTTCACATCCTGCCAGATCGTTTGGATCTGGTCGATGTCGGAGCGAGTCCGCGTCCAGTCCTGTTGTCCGGCGCTGACCAGCGCGTCGCCGACGATCGGCATCAGTTGGTCGACGCCGTCCGGCGTGGTCCCGGCCGCCAGAGCCGGTTGCAACGGTGCAACCAGCAGGAAGACGACCATCAGCAGACCGAGAATAGAGGCGCGGGAAAAACGTGTGTTGCGATTCATGCTCATGATGTTTCCCTCCTCCTTAGAACAACGTGTCTCCGATGTAGCCGCCTTGTTTGGCACCCGGTAGGCAGGCGAAAATCGCGCTGCCGACATGTACGATGTATTCGTTGAGTTTGTCTGCGGCCGCCAGTTTCTGTTGCATCGGGATAAACTGTTGGCGCGGGTCGCGGTTGTACGCGATAAACAGCAGTCCCGCATCCAGTTGGCCGGTCTTGCGATCCATGCCGCTGGAATAGGAATAGCCGCGGCGCAGGATCTTCACTTTGCCTTCCATATGCGCGAGGGCGACGTGCGAGTCGTTCGGGATCATCGGTTTGCCCATCGCGTCTTTTTTAGCCAAATCAAGCGTGTCGAACTCGCCGTGCCCGCCGAGCGGAGCCCCGTTGTCGCGGCGGCGTCCGAACGTCGCCTCCTGCTCTTGCAACGTCGTGCGATCCCAGACTTCGATCCGCATGCGGATGCGGCGCATCACCATGTACGAACCGTTGACCATCCAGTTCGGGCCGTCGGACGGCTGCACCCAAACCACGTCATCGGCGACGGACGGGTCTTGGACGTTCGGGTTGCCGGTGCCGTCTTTGAACCCGAGCAAGTTGCGCGGGGTCGAGCCTTGCGGGTCGGCCGCGCCGGTGCGTTGGAAGCCTTCCTGCACCCAGCGAAGCACCGCCTTGCCGCGAGCGATCCGCGCCAAGTTGCGCAGCGCGTGAAACGCCACTTGCGGGTCGTTGGCGCAGACTTGCACGCCGATGTCCCCGCCAACCCACTCGTCGTCCAGTTCGTCACCGCGGAAGGCGGGCAGATCGACGAGGGCGGCCGGACGCTTGCTTGCGAGGCCGAAGCGTCCGTCGAAGAACGATGGCCCCACGCCAAACGTGATCGTGGTCCGCACCGTGTTCAAGCCCATCGCCTCCCCGGTGTCGACCGGCGGCAGGTGCGGGTTGTCGCTTTCCTTGCCCACGCCCTGCCCGGCACAGATGCGCGCCGAAGCGTCCGTCCATTTGCGGAACAGTTCGCGAACTTCCTGCACGTTCGAAACGGTCAGGTCAAATGCACCCAAGCAAATGAAATCCTGCATCGGCGTGACGATCCCCGCCTGATGGGTTCCGTAAAAAGGGACGGTGTCCTCCGAAGCCTTCACGGTGGCCGGAGCAGCGCCTGCCTGCAACATGCCGGTACCGGCCAAAACTCCTGTAAGACCGCCGGCCCCGACCAGCAGACCGACGCCGCCGACGCCCGCCATGCGCAACATCTCGCGGCGGGACATCGGCTTTTGCAACAGGTCGTCTTTTTCCGGTTCGTGGTTGCTCACGGGTTAGCCCTCCAATACGGTGCCCATGCGGGACAGCGGCTCGGCCAGCGCGTCGATCGCTTGGCTCAGGCCTTTGGTTTGTTCTTGGGTCAACTCGGTGTAGATCAGGTAGCCGTCACCCTTGCGGTACGGATCGAGAGCGGCGTTCAGATCGGCGAAGCGGGAGTCGATTTCTTTTGCCAGGTCGGCATCCTTCTCTTCCAAGGTCGGGCGGATCACGTCGAAGATTTTCTTCGCGCCTTCCACGTTCGCCGCAAAGTCGTACAGGTCGGTGTGGGAGTAGCGCTCTTCCTCGCCGGTGACTTTGGAGGAGGAGACTTCGTTGAGCAGTTCCACCGCGCCGGTCACGAGCATCGGGGCGTCGATTTCGACCGTTTCGACTTTCGCACGCAAGAGCTTCACGTCTTGGAGCAGTTGGTCGGCGTACTCGGTTTGACCTTCGGTGGTGTTGTCGACCCACAGCGCTTTCTCGAGGCGGTGGAAACCGCGCCATTCCGCTTCCGGCACGTCGTTTTCACGCGCGTCGATCCAAGGGTCGAAGTCGCCCAGCGATTCGGCGATCGGCTCGATGCGCTCGAAGTACATGCGGGACGGCGCATACAGCGACTTCGCTTTGTCGATCTCGCCGTTTTTCACCGCTTGGGTGAACGCTTCGACAGATTGAACGAACTGGTCGCATTGGTCGATGACATATTGGTGATATTGGTCAATCTCAGCTTGCAAAGCGGCGTCGTTTGCAGGGGATTGGGTGGTGGTTTCGGTTTGGTCTTGCGTGGTGGCAGTCTTGGTGTCGGCCTTCTCTGCGGTATCGGACGAGCAAGCGCCGAGCAACAGGGAGGTGCCGAGCAGCAGGGTGGTAATAGCGGTTGTCTTTTTCATCTCAAATCACTCCATTATATCTTTTGATACACTGAAAATCATTCTCACTCTGATCATCCTACATCTATTGAGAACAATTTTCAATAGTCTTTTTTGATCAACGTGACGAATCGCATTCTTTTTGCTTGCCAGTTCTCCCAAAATGTTGAAAAGACTTTCATAATAAGGAAAAAAGCGTGGAGAGTAGTGGACTCTCCGCGCTTTTTTTCGTGGCTAGATGAATTGGATTTGGACGTTTCCGACCCCTTGGTCGTCCAAGGGAATGATCTCGTGAGGGATGTTATCGTTGACCCATAGCTCAAGAGTGGGGTCAAACCAGTCAAAGAAGTGGTACTTTTCCAGCTCTTCCGGTGTAAAAGCATCGCGGTCGGCGGGGGTGATCTTACTTAGTACAGGGCTTGCCATGATTTCATCTCGGATTTCTTCGTTGCGAACGGCTGTGTAGAGTTTGATCTTTGCGGGGAAGATGCCTACCCCTGTTGCAACGGCCATTGCGCGTTGTATGGAGGCTTCGAACTGCAATTTCGTCTTTCTCCATTTGTTTCGGTTGACTGTTCGTTTGCATTCGATGATGTGTAGCTCCCATGAGCCGGAAGGGTGTTCGAGTAAGAGGATTCCGTCTGTGCATCTTTGACTATTTAGATGGGCTACGTGTTTGCCTTCTAAGGTTAGTTCGTACGCATGGGAGGAGGGAAGCGTGCAGGATACGTTTGCTAAGCCATCATCTTTTTTCTCATCGACGAGCACTTGCTGACCTTGAACAGGCTGGTAATGGTCTGCAGGAATCCAAAAGGCCATCCGTTCGGCAACGGGTTTATCAATCATCTTCTTCATCGGTTTCGGTCTCCATGAAGGCGAGAGTTTCTTTGCTCAGATCGCGAATCGTCTCCGTGAACGTCGGGAGAGCGAAGCCGTTTGCCGTCAAGGGCAGTTGTTGGATCTCGGTGTGGACTGGCCCGGCATTGAATTGGTAGGCGGTCACTTTGTCAGGCGAGAGGAAGTCGGCTTCCTCATACTCGAACTGCTCGGCCAGCGCTTGGCGTTGCGAGTTTTGCTCGAGTTGGATAAGGTTGTTGATCTGCTGGACAAGTGTGTCACTGTGCGTCGTGATCCAGACCGGCACCCCCGCGTTGACCAGCCGCACGATGGCGCGGGCCATCTGGCGCTGCATGTCGAGGTGGAGATGAGCTTCGGGTTCTTCGATGATCATGACTTCGATGTCGTAGGTTGATTTTAGAAAACTGACGATAGGCGTGAGTTCCGCTACGAGGGAAGAAGTCAGATGCAGGGACAAGGACTGATCGAGTCCGGCAGGTTTAAAAGTGTAGCTGGGTACCGGAGCTTGATCCTTCTCGATCTTCCCTTGCAAAATCTTCTTTTCCAAGAAATCTGCGATCGGTCCTAAACGGTTAGAATCTATCAAGCTTAAGCCTACAAGGTCACTTAGAAATTTGGAAACAGGCGAAGTCAGGTTCCCCATATCCGATGATCGTGACGAGGTAGAAGTACGAAATCCATAACGAACAGCTTTTTTGGCTAATGCTTTGTATGTTAGCATAAAGCCAGTCCTTGAAGCTGGAAAGTAGAAAACTTTTTCAGGAAGAAAGGCAAGATTACCTAGAATAAGGTCGCTGTAAATAATATAGAGAGCTTCTTCAATATCATCAGTAGTATTTTCTTGAAGCAAATGACGTGGAATTTGATAAACTATTGTTTCACCTTTTGTGACCTCACCGACAATGCCTTCTGAGTCCGTCAATCGAACTGTGATCGGTACAGAAATCTCAGGATCAGTAATTGAAATGCGACTAATGGGTATGCTCGCATTGAATACATGCTGAACAAGTACATCCTTACTCGCTTGCAATGATTCACTGAAGTGAGAGAAAAACAATTGAATGATTTCAGCATCGATTTCAAATTCGTTGCAGTCACTTTTCGACAGCAACCACTTTCTTAACTCTGTGTGTGTTGGGGAGTCGAAAGAAAATGGCGAAGGGAGATAGTCCTCCATCGTCAAAATCCCCCACAACAACGACATCAGATAACTCTTCCCACTGTTATTATCCCCCGTAAACACCATCAACGGGCTGATCCGAATCGAGGCTTTGTCAATCTTCCCAAACCCCTCGACGTTTAGCGTCCAACGAACGTTCATGCGATCACCTCTATTATCAAAACTTTCCGTGCGACGTGTTCCTTTCATTTTACATCATTTTCCCTTGTCTACATACCTAAATACTAGAAAACAACCACCTCTGCAAGCCATCGCCCCTTAGAGCTAGTCTTGCAAAAGTGGTTGTGTCCCAGCATCCTTACCGCCGTGTCGTCCGCTGCACCGGAATCTCCAGCGCGTACAGATCGTCCTCCAACGACACCAGCTTCTGCTGCAGCAACTCTCGCGCATCTTTCACCGCTTGGTTGTACAGCACGGGCCCCAACGTTTGGAGCATGAAGTCGCAGAGGCTCTCTGCGGCGATGTTGCCCATTTCTTCGCCGTGTTCGTCGTAGAAATACTGTTGAATGCTATCGATCAATTGCTGCTTCTGTTCCCGAGGAATCTTCTTCACTAACACGAGTCGTTCTCGACCTCCTTGTCATACGTATCCCTTCTATGATACAGGGAATTTTTCTCAGAGGGAAAGGATTCATTGGCTCCAAGTCGTATTGAATACGAAGGTCTCTATTTCTTGAGCGTCTCTTTACTTGGCAATAGGCGACCTTGAGCAAGATGATCGGTGGCATCAAAGTGACCAACCTGCACGGCGGACGCATTTCGTTCGGGCAGGCGACGAGATGGCCGGCACGCTGGTCGTCAGAAAGGGGGGCGCGATGATTCAAGAACTGCACAAGTCGGAGTATGAACGCGTCCGCCCGCTGTTCGCTGAACAGCCGAACCAACCGGTGATACACGGCGTGATCGAGGGGCGGAACAACGGGCGGATCTTCGCGGACCACCGTGAGTACCCGCGCACGGCGCTGATCTGGGCGGAGCATGAGTTGTTCTTTCTCGCGGGTGACTTGGACAACGAGGCATTCAACGCGAAGTTACTGCCTTGGATCGACAACACCTTGGCACCTGAAGCGAGAAAGATCGGCGACTTGTCGTTCCAACTGGAAGTGATCCCGACCGATTCGGCAAAAGGGTTCGTGGAGAGCCACTTGGCTGCCAAAAAACCGAAGTCCTATGGCCGCTGGGGCTCCGTCTTCCTGCAGGATCGCTTCTACGACATGCAGAGCGCCTACCCACCGAATCCTTTGCCGCCGGAGACTGAACTCTGTCGCATCGACGAGCGGGTGATCGCAGAGGACCGCGCAGGCGTGATCCTTGGCGAAGTGAACAAGTTCTGGCCATCGCAGGCGGCTTTTCTGGCTGAGGGGTTCGGGTTTTGCGTGCGCCAAGGCGGGCAGGTGCTGACGTGCTGCCTGACCGTGTACCGAGCGGGGCAGGACGTGGAGATCGGCATCAACACCTATGACCAACAGCACCGCGGTCAAGGGTTGGCGACGGCTGCGGCGAACGCGTTCGTAAGGCATTGTCTGGCTCACGATTTCATCCCGCATTGGACGACGGAGTTGTTTCGAGAAGATTCGATCGTGATCGCCGAGAAGCTCGGGTTTATGCAGACGCGGTCGTATGATTGCTATTATTTTTCGCTGGCGTAACAACAAAACATAAGCCGCGTTGTTCCTCCTAGGAAGAGGACAACGCGGCTTTTTGCATACGGCTTACAAACTTATTGAAACACAGGCTCCACTTCCAGCGCCTGCAACGCCTGGGTCTGCTCCACATAGACGAACGCATCATACCGCTGCGCCATTTTCGACGGCACGTAGTTGCCCATGTGCTCATGCTCGGGATGGTACACCACGCCGATCGCCCGATGCCCGACCTCCGCTTGGAAATGCGGGTTCTCCGGCCCGAGGAGCAACCATTTGTCACCGCCTCCAGCGCGGTGCATCAGATCCTCCCACGAACCCTCCTGCGCACGAGGCACCGCCATGATCTCCAGCGGCTCACCCCACGCACGAGCGGCGACCACCGTCCCGCGATGCGTGCCGAAGCCGATGGCGTACACGTCTTCGGCGGCGTGCTGCTCTCGTAACAACTGCCCGACATTGACCATGCCTTCGCGCGCCATATCGGTGGCGCGAGCGTCGCCGATGTGCGTGTTGTGCTCCCAGACGATTGCCTTCGCATCCGGGCCGTGGAATTGCATCAATCGGTCGAGCGTGTCGGCCATGTGCCGATCCCGCAGGTTCCAGG
>DASTWJ010000206.1:0-9060 GCA_035776695.1 Bacilli bacterium | reverse complement strand
CCTCCTCGAAGTCGCCCCGAACGTCCAGATCACCCAATTTTGCAAAAAGGTTCGTGTCTAGCTCGTTGTCGCTTCCGGCAACGGGCTTTTTTCCCAAAATACCGCTCACCCTTCCGCTCCCGCCTACATAGGCTGTGGTTGAAACGCCCAACGGGTTTGAGGAGGGAAGTTCCATTGGCAAAGAAAGAAACGGAATTGACATATGACCTGAACGACATCATCCCCGGTCTCGACTTGAAGAAAGAATACGGTCTGACCGTGCAAAGCGCGAAGCCGGTCCGCGCCGTGATCAAGATCGAGACCGACCAAGGCGCCTTCGCTTTGAAGAAAGTCTCTCACAAGCCGGAGAAACTGCAGTTCATGTTCGAAGCGCAAGAGCATCTCTGGAACAACGGCTTCACGGAACAGGCACGCTTTTTCAAAACGCTTGACGGACGTCCGTTCTTGGAAGTGGAAGACGGCCTCGTCTTCCTGAACACATGGCTCGAAGGGGTTGAAAGCAACGTCAAGGACCCGGAACAACTGAAGCAGATCGTCCGGCTCCAAGCCAAACTCCACGAGGCGTCCAAAGGCTTCGTCCCGACGGTCGATGCCGCGATCAAAACCCGTTGGGCCGGCTGGGTCGAACGGTTCGAAGACGAGTTGTCCGACATCGTCAACACCTACGACCGCTTCCGTGGCGTCGAACCGACATCCGAGCAGGAGATGGCCTTCCTCGAAACGGTCGATCCGATGCGGGAAATGGCCGAACACGGCGTGAGGCTGCTCAAGCAATCGCCGTACCTCGACGTGCTCCGTCGCGCCCGCAAGGAACGCGGCTTCGTCCACGGCGACTTCACCTACCACAACTTCATCATCGGCCCGGACGGCGAGATGCGGGTGATCGACTTCGACTACTGCGCCCATGAGCTGCGCGTGCACGACTTCGCCCGCTTCATGCGCAAGATGTTGCGCCGCACCGACTGGGACATCGAGACGGGCAACCTGATCCTGCAAACGTACCACGAGATCAACCCGATATACGAAGACGAACTGGCGGTGCTCAAAGCGGTTCTCTACTTCCCGCAGCGCTACTGGCGGGCGGTCGAACGCGGCTTTATCACCCACCGCTACTCGCCGGAAGGATCGACGAAAAAAATGCGTGCGGAAGTGGCGCGGCTTGCGAACTGGAAGCGCTACTTGGATGCGTTCCCGAGCCGGCTGTAACAGGCGACGTAAGGGGGAGCCTTCATGGAAGAATTGACGATCTCACAAGTGTTGGATCTCTGCGGATTCGCGCCCGATGTGCTGGCGGCGTACGACTTGGAGGTGACCCGTGCCGAACCGGTGCGCAAAGTGGTGCGCCTGAGTACGCCGCAGGGCACGCTGGCGTTGAAGAAATTCAAACTGCCCACGCCGGAGCTGGAATTCTCGCTGGCCGCGATGGGCCACGTGAAAGCCCAAGGGTTCCCCGTGCCCGGCGTCATCCCCACCCGCGACGGGACGCTGTTCGTCGAGCGGGACGGGATCAAGTACTTCATCATGGAGTGGTTGGAGGGGCGGGAGAGCTCCTATAGCCACGTGCTCGACCTCGCTCTCGCCGCTCGCGGGTTGGCGCGGTTTCATCAGGCGAGCCAAGGGTTTGAGCCGCCCGCCTGTGACGGCAAAGAACAGTGGGGGACGTGGACGGGACATTTTCTGGAGCGGATCGAGGAGTTGCGTTCGTGGCAGGTGCTGGCGGAGCAGCGCGGCCGTCCCGTCGACAACATGTTCGTCGAAGGGGTCGCATATGGTATCCAAGAGGCTTCGAAGGCGGTGGAGCTGTTGCTCTCCTCCCGCTACGAGGAGATCTCCAAAGGCGAGCAGGAGCAAAAGGGGTTCTGCCACCACGACTACGCCCACCACAACGTGCTGATCACCGGCGACAAGGAGGTCGCCCTGATCGACTTCGACTACGCGATCTGCGACATTCGCGCTCACGACCTCGCCTCCTTGATCCTGCGCAACATGAAAAGCGTCAAGTGGGACAACCGAACCGCCAGCTTCATCGTCAAGTCGTATTATGAAGAGGCGGTGCCCCATGAAGGCGAAGAGGTGCTGTTGCACGCGATGCTCCGTTTCCCGCAGGACTTTTACGAAGCGGCCCGCTACCTGTATGTGGAGCAGAACCGCCCGGAAGAGGTGCTTCACAACCGCCTGCGCAAGTGGCTGGAACAGGTGGACTTGCGCCGTCGCTTTTTCTCCGAGTTCGAAGCGAGCGCACGCCACGTGATGCGGACGGGGCGCATTCGGTAAGTCCGAGCTTGTGCAAAAGGAGTGACACGATGAAGATTGGTTTGGACGCACGCGGCGCCATCTGGTACCGAGGCACCGGCATCGGGACGTACACGTACCAGTTGGTGAAGAACCTGTACACGCTCGACAAGCAAAACGAGTACCGCTTCTTCTGGCCGGGGGATGAGTTCAAGAACCTCGACCCGTCGGCCGACGAAGTGTTCAACTCCATTGAGCGGAGCAAAGATAAGTTCTGGGAAGAAGTGCATGTGCCGATGAGCGTCGAGCAGGAGAAGATCGACATCTTCCACGTGCCGCAAAACGGCATCGGTCTGCCGAGCAGGAAAGGCTGCCTCAACGTCGTCACCGTGCACGACCTGATTCCCTACATCTACCCCGAGACGGTCGGCAAAGGCTACCTGCGCATCTTCCTGAAGGAGATGCCGCGGATCATGGAGCAGTCCGACCTCGTGATCACCGTCTCCGAGCATTCGAAGCGCGACATCCAGCGCATCTTCCAACTGCCGGACGACAAGATCGCCGTGACCTACGAGGCGCCGGAGAGCGTGTACCGCCCGCTCGACCGCACGGAGGCCAAAGCGTATGTGAAGGAGAAGTACGGCATCGACTCCCGCTACATCGTCTATGTCGGCGGCTTCTCCCCGCGCAAGAACGTCAAAGGGCTGATCAACGCCTTCTACGAGATCCGGCATGACATCCCCGAGGATTACAAGCTGGTGCTTGTCGGCAAGGAGGCGCGGGACTATGACGACACGCATATGCTGGTTGACGCGCTGCGGTTGCAGGACAAAGTGATTTTTACCGGATTCGCGCCGGTGTTGGAGCTTCCGTATCTGTACAACGCCGCCGAGTTGACCGTCTACCCCTCGTTCTACGAAGGGTTCGGCCTGCCGCCGCTGGAAGCGATGGCGTGCGGCTGCCCGACGATCACGTCGAACACCTCCTCGATCCCCGAGGTGACGGGCGATGCGGCGCTGTTGGTCAACCCGCATGACATGTACTCGCTGGCCGATGCGATGGAGCAGGTGCTCAATTCGCAGGAGACGCTCGATGCGATGCGGGCGAAAGGCTTGGCGCAGTCGGCGAAGTTCACGTGGGAGAAATGCGCCCGAGAGACGCTGGCGGCGTATGAGAAGCTGTACCAGCGGGAACGGTCGAAGGCGTGACCGTTTCCGAAGCCGGAAGTAACAGCCCGAAGGCACCCTGTTTCTAGGAGCAGGGTGTTT
This sequence comes from Bacilli bacterium, assembly GCA_035776695.1. Classification (GTDB taxonomy): domain Bacteria; phylum Bacillota; class Bacilli; order Tumebacillales; family Tumebacillaceae; genus Tumebacillus. The sequence continues at coordinate 5,560 of DASTWJ010000206.1, read as the reverse complement.
TTGGCGTGAGGAAGACGGTTATCAACAGTCAATGATTGTGGATAAGTAGTATGCTGCTTCTTCGAAGTGAGGGCAGGCTCTTCTGTCATATGACCTCTTTCCGGCTCATATCTTTGAAAAGACGTTTCATGACCGAAGGAGGGGGACTAACTGTGGCAGAGGCGGCAAACAACAAGCCGGCGATTCGCATTCATCTGGACCAACAGGTGACCATAGATGCTGTTCGCGGCGGAGAAGACATCGAAGACGCGGCAGTGCTGACGGAAATCACCGGCTTTCATGTGGAAGACGAAGCGTACGTGTTAAAAGGGGCTTTGACGATTACCGGGTTCCTGCGTCGTGAGTCGGAGGATGCAGGGGAGGAACTGCCCGATGCGTTTGATGATCGCGACGTATTTGAAACGGCGGATGACGTGTCCGAAGGGGATGTGACCCCGATTCATGAGCGATTGCCGTTCGTGTTGCAAGTGCCCGCGGCGGCGCAGCAGCAATACCAGCGCGACGCGGGGATTCTCGACGTCAACCCGAAGGTCGGGCAATGGAATTTGTACGTCCTTGGGGATGAGACCGTTCATTTTCGCGGTGAGCTTGTGGTACAAGGGCTCAGCGGCGTTGACGGCTATGTGTTCCGCTGCGGCTCGCAGGAGGAAGGCGTCGAACCGGCTCCGAAGCTCGACCAGTTGCTCGATCAGGAGGAGTCGCGGGCGTATGTGCCGCCGGCGGAGGATGAGACGCGGGAATTCGAACCGCCGTTTGAAAATGAGTGGGAGGCGCAGGCGGAGCATCGCGATGCCGCGTCGGCCGAGGCTCAGGCCGCACAGGGTGAGGAGCAGGAGGACGACTGGGTGATCGAAACCCCGCCCGCCCATGCTCAGGAGTTTGAAGCGGCGCGTGGGGAAGCGGCGGAGGCATCCGAGGCGGCCCGCGAGTTGGAGGAACCGGAAGAGGAGAACGACATCATCTTCACCCCCGACCCGAACCTGGTGTTCCCGATGCCGGAGCCGGGCAGCGATTGGGCCGAGCAGTTGCGGGAAGCGGATCGCGTCTTCGGGGAGCAGACCCGGACATACAACTCGTACTACCCGAACAGCGAACCTTTTGCCCAAACGGAGCAGGAAAAGCCGCAGAGTCAGCCTCCTACGAACAACGGGGAGTGGCCGCAAGCGGAGGAATACGAGTACTTGCATCGCTATCAGCAGCAATCGCCTTCGTCGCAAGAGGCGGCGGAAACGCCGGAAGCGGTTCACGAGGCGGTTCATGAGGAGGAAGAGGATGCGTTCGTGCTGGAAGAGGTGCGCGGGGAAGTCGATTCGACGGACGATGTGATCGTCGAGGAAGTGGAAACGGAGACCGCGTTTGTCGAAGCGCGCAAAGAGCCCGTTCCGCCGACGCCCGCCCCTGAACCCGCGCCCGCCCCGACCCCGCCGCAAGCGGTGGAACCGACGCCGCCTCCCGTGCTCGAAGGGACGGAGGTGACCGTGGAGGAGGAGACGACCGACATCCTGCTACAGGAGGCGGAGCACCACCACGAGCATCATGATCACCAGGAACATCATGAGCATGACGATCACCACGACCATGAGCACCATGATGACCACGACCACGAGCATGTCGAGGCCGAATACGAGTTCGAAGACGAAATCTCGCGAACGGAAGCGGTGCCGCCCGTGCAGATGATCGAGGAGCCGGCGCAACCGGTCGGCGGGCCGAAGATCTCCTTCGGCAACAAGGTCCAGCCGATCCACGACGACTCGCCGATCAAGCTGTCGTCTCTGCTCGGCGACTCCCGTGCGCAGGCGTCCCCGCCGGAAGCGGCCTTCGACGAGCCGGCATCGGCCCCGGTCGGCTACCAAGAGAGCGGCTCGGCGTTCGCACCGTCCGCCCCGCTGGCACGCGAATCATCCTCTTCTTCTGCGGCGTTGCAAGCCTACGAGGAAGCGGACGAGAACATCGCCCCGGCGCCGATCGCCTACGCGCAGAGCAGCGACTCCGCATGGAGCGCCTTCCTCGACGCGTCCGAAACCAAAGCGACGATGAAGTTCCGCATCGTGCAGGAAGAAGACAACCTGACCGACCTCGCCGAACACTACCGCACTTCCCCGAGCGAGTTGGCCCGCGCCAACAACCTGTCCGGGCAAGAGGTCGATCGCGGGCAGATCTTGTACATTCCGGATCGTAGACGGTAATCGACAGCCATGCACGTGACAATGAGACGAGGAAAAACAGGCAGACACCTTTGTCCGCCTGTTTTTTTCGTCTAACGGCCCGTCAGGTCGCATAGTCTTACTAGCAAGAAAAGGGAGGGGAGAAGTATGGACAACGCGCAATTGGATGCCATTTTGGAATCTGTACTGCCCCGGTACGACATGCGGGTGCACGGGATTGCACCGCTTGATGCGCATACCTGTCTGGTGGACAGCGACCGCGGGGTCAAGCGCCTGCGGATCGATACGGAGGCACGAAACGTTTCGAAACGGCATGAGCTGTGGGAGCATCTTGCCAAGAACGGATTTCGCCGGGTGCCGCGCCATATCCGCACGTTGCACGGCGACCCGTGGGTGGAGGTGAACGACACCCACTATACGATGGCGGACGAATGGGAAGGACGCGTCCCGCAAATGAGCGCGGTCGACATGCGCTTGGCCGGACGCAACCTCGCCCGGCTGCATCGGGCGGCCAAAGGGCTGACCCTCTCCGACGACCTCGCCCTGCCGATGCGCCACGGCACTTGGCTCAACCGTTTTTCCAAAGCGGGAGAAGAGCTGGCCCTGCGCCAAGCGCAATGGGAAGGGATGCGCGACCACAACCCGTTGCAACAGACCTTTTTGCAGCATTACGACTGGATCGCCGAGCAGATCAACGGCGCGGTGAACGGGTTGGTCGAGGGGCAGTATGAACAGGCTGCGCGTCAGGCGCAGGAGGAGCGAGCGTTCGCCGTCGGCGACTACCGCCTGAGCGACTTGCGGATCGATCCGGCGGGGCGGGTGGCGACCTTGTACGTCGACGATGCGGTCGCCGACATCCCGCTCTACGACGCGGCGAAGTTTGCCCATGGCCTGCTCGAGCGGGGGGAGAACGAGCTGGCGACGATGTTTCTCGACGCCTATGCGGAGGAAGCGGGGTTGCATCAGGGCGATGTGATGATCTTGGAGGCGTATTTCAACTTCCCGCATGCCGCCTATCGCCATCTGACTCAGTACATCCGATTGAAAAAGGGCGCAGACACGTTTGCCAAGCGGTTGGAGCAGGCGGTGGCAACGGCGCAGGAACGCAAACCGATCCTCTACGGAGCGGACTCCATCCGATGGACGTAGAAGAGCGGCGAGCGGGAGGGCCAGAGAGAGGAGGGAGATCCTCATGCTGTATGCCGTAATCTTGGCCGGCGGCGTCGGCAGTCGCTTCTGGCCGAAAAGTTCCGCCAGCAACCCCAAGCAATTTCTCCAGATCTTCGGGGACAAAAGCCTGCTCCAGACCACGGCCGGCCGCGTGCGCCCGCTGATTCGCCAAGAGCATGTGTACATCGTCACCAACGACCGCTATTTCAGCAAGATCCGCGAACAACTGCCGGAGGTGCCGCCGGAGAACCTGATCATCGAACCGGAGGCGCGGGAGACGGCGGCGGGGATCGGCTTGGCGGCGGTGCAGTTGGCCAAACGCGACCCGGAAGCGGTGATGGCGGTGTTGCCGTCCGACCACTTCATCGGCTCGGAGCAAGATTTTCGACGCTGCCTGTCTTGGGCGGCCGAGTTTGCCCGCACTCATAAAATGCTTGTCACGTTCGGCATCCGGCCGACCGAGCCGAAGACGGGATACGGCTACATCAAGATGGATCGCTTGCTTTGCAACGAAAACGGCCGCCGCGCCTACCAAGTCGCCGAGTTCACGGAGAAACCCGACTTCGAACGGGCTTTGCGCTTCCTGCAATCGGGCAAATACCTCTGGAACTCCGGCATGTTCGTCTGGAAAGTGAACACGATCCTCCAAGCCTACCGCAAGCACATGCCGGAGATGTACCGCCACCTCGCTCACATCTATGAGATCCTCGGCACCCCCGAGGAGGAAGAGGTGATCCGCGAGACCTACGCCCAGATGGAAAAATTGTCCGTGGACTACGCGATCATGGAAAAAGCGGACAACGTCGCCGTCATCCCCGCCGACTTTGCGTGGGACGACGTCGGCTCCTGGCGGTCGGTGGAGCGGTTTCTCAGCCACGACAACTCGGGCAACATCGTCAACGGGTTGCATGTCGGCATCGACACGGGCCATTGCATCATCGAGAGCGAAGACCGCCTGATCGCGACGATCGGCGTGCGCGACCTGCTCATCGTCCAGTCCGACCGCTCGATCCTCGTCGCCGACAAAGGGCGCGACCAAGAGATCAAAGAGCTGGTCAAACGGATCGAAAAGCGCGACCTGCGCGAGTATCTGTAAGGGAGAGTGAGACTATGGGAAAGAAAAAGGACGAACGCGACCTGCTCGAAGCGTTTGACGGCATCGGCGGCGACCCCGAGGTGCTGCGCGAATGGGACCTGCCGATCGACAAAGTCAAGAAAGTGCGCGGCGTCTTGAAGATCAGAACGGCGGTCGGCAACCGGATGCTCAAGCGGCTGACCGTCTCAGAAGAGCGTCTGCAGTTTATCCAAGCGGTCACCGACCACCTCGCCGCCAACGGCTTCACGCAGGTACCGCGCTTTATTCGCACCAAATACGGCGACCCCTACGTGGTGCATGAAACGGGTCTCTACTACCTGACCGAGTGGTTCTCCGGCAAGGAAGCCGACTTGAAAAAGCCGAAGAACGTCTTCCTCGCCGCCGAAACCCTCGCCCGCTTTCATCTGGCGGGGCAGGAGTTCGCGAGCCGCATCGAGCAGCCGGATACGCGGGAGGACTTCGGCACGATCTGGGGCACCTACCGCGCCAAGTTGGAGTCCTATGACCACAACATCGAAGACCGTCGCGAACTGACGGTGATGGACACATCCTTTCGCGAACACCGCGAGGATCTGGAAAAGATGATCAAGCACGCCCAGCATCAGCTCGAAGAATCGCCCTACGAGGAGATTCTGGACTGGGCGGAGGAGCACAAGACGATCTGCCACGGCTCCTACTCCCGCCAAAACCTGATCGTCGACAAAGACAAGATGGCGGTCGTCGACTTCGACCATTGCCACTACGGGCACCCCGTGCATGACATCGGAGGGATGCTGACCCGTTACATGCCGCGCTACGATTGGGACCCGGAAGTCGGCATCTCGATCCTCGACATGTACCGCTCCGTGCGGGAGATCTCGGCCGAAGAGATGACGGTGCTCGCGGCCTACCTGACCTTCCCGACGCGGACGTTCCAAGTGGTGGAATCGTACTTTGAGCGGACGAAGGAGTGGGAAGTCGACCGCTTTGCGTCGCGGTTCAAGAAAGCGTTGAAGCTCGACAGCGCACGCGAGGCGTTCGTGCAGGAGCTGATCACACGCTACGGTCTGGAGATGGCGGCTCCCGACTTCGCCCCGCAGATCGAGGGCGTGGAGGACTATGCCGACATCGACGAATCCTCCTCCGTCGA
>DASTWJ010000205.1:0-3064 GCA_035776695.1 Bacilli bacterium | reverse complement strand
ACCAACCACTTCTCGCTCCCGGTGTTCGTTGAGAAATGGCCGGCGGAGATCAAGGCGTTCTACATGCAGCCCGACCCGGAAGATTCGTCCGTCGTTCTCGGCGCCGACCTGCTGGCTCCGGAAGGCTATGGCGAGATCATCGGCGGCTCCGAGCGGATTCACGACTTGGAGCTGATGAAGCAGCGCTATGAGCACGAAGGGTTCGACGAATCCTACAACTGGTACCTTGAACTGCGCCAATACGGCACCGTGCCGCACTCCGGCTTCGGCATCGGCTTGGAGCGTACCGTCGCATGGGTCTGCGGCATCGATCACATCCGGGAGACGATCATGATCCCGCGCACGTTGTACCGTTTGTACCCGTAATTCAAATGAGCGTATAAGAGAGGGAGGACAGGCATTTTCAGCTGTCCTTTTTCTTTATTTAGGTACCTCCCGTCGCGGTGGAGGTGTGTTATACTAAAGTCCGCAACGAGTTAGAGGGGGAGTTCGGATGGCAGGGAAAGCGAGACAAGATGATGCGTTCACCGTCCTGATGACATCCGGTTTTTTCGCGGTGCCGGGCGTGCTGATGAAGCACTACAAGCAGTTGGGGCTGGCCGATGAGGAAATGATGTTGCTTCTGCACCTGCTCCATTTTCGACAGGAGGGCATCGCGCAACCGACGGCGGAGCAGTTGAGCGAGCGGATGTTGATGCCCGCCGACATGATCGGGAATAGCTTGTTCAACTTGATCCGGCTTGGTTTCTTGGAGATTGAAGAACATGGGGCGACGGCCAACTCGGACGGACGGATGTATGAGGAGTACAGCCTGCGCCCTTTGTATCACAAACTGCAGGAGTTGCTGACACCGCAGCGCCCGAGCGCTACGCCGTCGAGCTTCGACCTGTTGAACCGCAAAGAACAGATGAAGAACGTGTTCTCACTGTTCGAGCAGGAGTTCGGCCGCCCGCTGTCGCCGCTGGAGTACGAGCATATCACCCGCTGGCTGGATGAGGATCGGTACAAGGAAGAGATCATCCGCGAGGCGTTGCGGGAAGCGGTGCTGTCGGCGAAGTTCAACTTCAAGTACATCGACCGGATTTTGTTTGAGTGGCAGAAGAACAACATACGTACGCTGCAGGAGCTCACCGTCTACCGGGAGCAGTACCGCAACCGGGCATCCGGTTCGCGCGGCGGTGCCGTTGCCAAGACAAGCGGCGGCTCCGGGAGCAAGGGCAAAGGGAACAAACCCTCGCAAGACGCGGTACACACCCCGCAGGAGAACAAATACGACGCCTTCTATAAAATGTACGGAGACAATTGAACGGACGAAACAGACCCGATGCCTCGGTCAGAAGCAGCGGGTCTGTTTTTATGTAGCCGAAGTTGTGGGGAAGGGAGTCTTATCGAACACTCACGACGATCGAGCCGAACAACTCGTCGCCCAGATACGCATCCAACCGCCAGAGCCCTGCCGAAGGCAAGGTCAAGGTGGAGGGGAGCGTTGCATCAGCCCCGTAGAGCGGAGAGGTCAGGCGGGTAGGCGGGATCAGCTCGATCGGATCGGTGGTGCCTTGTCTGACGGCCATGACTTTCATCTCTCGGTCGAGCACGTCATCGCCCCAGAAGAACCACAAGTATTTCTCGTGTTGGCCGGCGGAGAGCGTGTCGTCCCCGCGGATGGCGACTTTGTTTGCGAGGCCGCGGACTTGATACGCTTGAAGATCTGGGGATTCGAGATCGAACAGCGGGCTGACTTCCCATGCGGGAGCCGTCTCGGTGTCTGCGGTACGGTCGGCAACGGGCTGTTCCGTCTGCGGATCTTTTGCGAGCGGTACGGATGTCGATGTGAACAGGGAGCATCCTGTAAGTAATGAAGTCGCGACCATTAGTGGAATCAACATTTTCAATGGTATCACCTCATTCATACAGACCCGCCCGTACACAAACGGTTACACCTTGGGGCAAGAAAAAAAGGCGTGAAGACCACGCCCTTTTTTGCCGAAGCCAGCCGGTTATCGGTTGTGAGCTGTCACCTCCGCGATCGGTTCCTCGCTGTGCAAAGGCTGTGCAGCCGGACGGTCGCCACGGACGATCCAGAGCGTGCGAGCGATCAGGAAGCGGGAACTGCGAAACGTAAAGCGGGCCAGTTTTAGCAGCGGCTTGACGATGCGGATCGATCTGAATACCGCCGTGCCCCGTTTGGGCAAAGGTTTTTTCTGATCTTCCAAGACGATGAACGACATCGCAGAGACCTCCTTCTGTTGGGGGCGGTGTTCTACAGGTACGCGGCGTGCGGCTTGGCTTATGCAACTTTTCGACAGAAGGGTTGTAAGGGCGATGCGATTGCGGTACAGTAAGAATCTCCGAGAAGTTTGTCTGATTTTGTCTACATAGGGAAAGGAAGGATCTCAAGATGTGGATTGTCGCTTTGTATCTCATCGCGATCGTCGCAGCCAATCTGTCGGTGGCGTACTTCGGCCCCGCCTCGACGATTGTCAATGCGTTTTTGTTTATCGGGTTGGATATCACCACGCGCGATGCGTTGCATGAGCGCTGGAAAGGGCGTCACCTGTGGAGCAAGATGGCGCTGTTGGTCGGGGCGGGGTCGCTGCTGTCCTATCTGCTCAACCGCGACGCGGCGAGCGTGGCGTTGGCTTCGCTGGCGGCGTTTGCGCTGTCGGGGATCGCGGACACGGTGGTCTACCACCTGATGCGCCGCTACCCGAAGCTGTGGAAAGTCAACGGCTCGAACGTCGTGTCGGCGGCGGTCGACTCGATCGCCTTCCCGACGATCGCGTTTGGCGTGTTCATCCCGCAAGTCGTGCTCGGCCAGTTTATCGCCAAGGTGCTCGGCGGGTATGTTTGGTCGCTGCTGTTGGCGAAGTGGATGTGGAAAAATCAGACTACCCAATGATTGGAAATCGTGATAGGATTTAACTGTCGGAAACTTCCAACAGTTAGGGGATGTCTGTATGAAGTTGTTGATCATCGGGGGGACGCGTTTCCTCGGCAGGTATTTGGTGGAAGCGGCCGTCGCACGGGGGCATGAAGTGACGATGTTCAACCGTGGACGCACGGG
>DASTWJ010000204.1:0-20119 GCA_035776695.1 Bacilli bacterium | reverse complement strand
CAACATCCGCACATACTGCCGGATGTCGTTCTTCCACGGCTCCAGATGCAGGATCGGATACCCGACCAACTGCCCCGGCCCGTGATAGGTCACATCCCCCCCGCGGTCCACGTCAAAAAGGGAGATACCCAGCTCCTTGCGTCGTGCCTCATCGATCAGGACGTTATGCGCACCCCCTTGGCGGCCGATGGTGTATACCGGCGGGTGCTCCAGCAACAGGACGGTGTTGTCCAACTTCCCCTCCAGCATCAGGCGCACGGCCTTTTTTTGCAGATCAAAGGCTTGGCCGTACTCGATCTTGCCAAGGTCATAGATGTGACAATGCGGTTGATTCATGTTGTCCTCGCCTCCTCAACTGCCAAGTTCTTATTTTTGGAAAAAGGTTCGCTGTGACGGGCTTGGTTACAGGAAAAGGTCACAGGGACGTATCCCCTGTGACCCTTTCCTAAATCGAAACCACCTGTTACTGCGCGGTCTTTTTGATGTTTTCCTCCGCCGATTGCGCCTGCTCATGCGCATGGTACGACGAGCGCACCAGCGGGCCGGATTCGACGTGCTTGAAGCCGCGCTTGAGTGCTTCTTCCTTCAACGCCGCGAATTCGTCCGGCGTCCAGAACTTGCGCACCGGCAGATGTTTCTTGGTCGGTTGCAGGTACTGACCCATCGTCATGATGTCGCAGTCGACGGCACGCAGGTCGTCCATCACTTGGATGATCTCCTCCCACGTCTCGCCGTGACCGAGCATCAGCGACGACTTGGTCGGGATATGCGGTTTGTACGCCTTGGCGTTCTTCAACACGTCGAGCGTGCGGTCGTAGGTCGCTTTGGCACGAACTTTCGGCGTCAGGCGACGCACCGTCTCGATGTTGTGGTTGAAGATGTCCGGCTCCGCATCAAGCAAGGTGTGCAACGCTTCCGAGTTGCCGCCCATGTCGGACGGCAGCACTTCCACGGTGCAGGTCGGACGGCGGCGACGGATCGCATGGACGGTCTCGGCAAAGACGTGTGCGCCGTGGTCTTTGAGATCGTCGCGAGCCACCGCCGTGACGACCGCATGGCGCAGACCCATCACGTCGGCACTCTCCGCGACGCGCTCCGGCTCCGCGAGGTCAAGTTCGGTCGGCAAACCGGTCTTGACCGCACAGAAGCCGCAGGCGCGGGTGCATATGTCGCCGAGGATCATGAATGTCGCGGTGCGGTTCTCCCAGCATTCGTAGATGTTCGGGCAACGCGCTTCCTCGCATACGGTGTGGAGCGTTTTCCCCCGCATCAGGTCTTTGAGTTCCGTGAAGTTCGGTCCGGTTTTCAGTTGAATCTTCAACCAATCCGGTCGACGTAGCGGCTGCTCTTCCTTGTCTGTTGTCGGGGTTCCATTGAGAACGTTCAGTTCTTCCACGCTGACACACCTCTTTCTCTCTATTGCAAGTGTTCGGATTAGTACAGGTTCGGGTCGCTGTAAGTCTCGATGCGCTTCTTGACCGCTTGCAGGAACTGACCGCAAACCCAGCCGTCCAGCACGCGGTGGTCGAGCGACATGCACATGTTCATCATCGAACGAATCGCGAACGAATCGTCCGGCATGACGACCGGCTTCTTGACGATCGATTCCATCGACAGGATCGCCGCTTGCGGCGCGTTGATGATCGGCATCGACTGGATCGAGCCGAAAGCGCCGGTGTTGTTGACGGTAAACGTACCGCCGGACATGTCATCCGCCGACAGCTTGCCGGAGCGCGCGCGCTTCGCCAAGTCGGTGATCGCATGGGCCAGACCCAAGATGCTCAAGCGATCGGCGTTCTTGATCACCGGCACGAACAGCGCGGTGTCGGTCGCCACGGCGATCGAGATGTTGATGTCCTTCTTAATAATAATCTTATCGTCCTGCCATGTCGAGTTGATGATCGGGAATTCTTTGAGCGATTCCACGACCGCCTTGATGAAGAACGGCAGATAGGTCAGCGACACGCCTTCCTTTTGCTTGAACGCTTCCTTGTTCTTCTCGCGGAACTTGGACAGGTTGGTCACGTCGACTTCCATCATCGTCCACGCGTGCGGCGCGTTGTGCTTCGACTCGACCATGCGGCGAGCGATCGTCTTGCGCACTGCGGTCGCTTCGATCACTTGGTCGCCGTCGGCAACGTTGTACTTCGGAGCGGACGGGGTCGGAGCCGCTGCCGCCGGAGCGCCTTGTGCACCCACGTCGGTCAGGCCGGTCGCCGGCTTGGTCGGAGCCGCGACGGTGTTCATGTCCTCTTCCGTCTTGGTCAGGCCGTAGTCTGCACCTTGTGCAGCCGCCGCGCCGCCGTTTTCGAGGTACGTCAGCACGTCTTTGCGGGTGATACGACCGCCTGCGCCGGTGCCGGTGATCGCGTTCGGGTCGAGGTTGTTCTCTTGCAGCAGGCGCATGACGGCCGGCGAGAAGCGCGCGCCGCCTTGCGACTTAGCCGGAGCCGGGGTCGACGCGGCAGCAGCCGGAGCGGCCGGAGCTGCGGCAGTCGGTGCGGCTGCCGTCGGGGCCGGAGCTTGGGTTTCCGCGGCAGCCGGAGCTGCCGCTTCCCCTTCTTCGGCGATCTCGGCGATCGGGGTGCCGACCGAAACGGTGGCGCCCTCTTCCACCAAGACTTTGACCAAGGTGCCGACGAAATCGGACGGCACTTCGGCGTTGACTTTATCGGTGTTGACCTCGCACAGCGGGTCGTATTTGTTGATCTTGTCGCCCGGCTTTTTGAGCCACGTGGCAATGGTGCCCTCGGTGACAGACTCGCCAAGCTGCGGCATTTTTACGATTGCCATGAAGAAGTCCTCCTGTCCTGTCTTAGAATTCGGCCAGTTTGCGGATCGCGTCTGCGATCTTTTGCGGGTTCAGCATGTAGAACTTCTCTTGCGGCGGGGAGTACGGCATCGCCGGAACGTCAGGACCCGCCAGACGCCGAACCGGTGCGTCGAGGTCGAACAGCGCCTCTTCGGAGATGATCGCGGACACTTCGCCGCCTACGCCGCCGAACTTGCCGTGCTCGTGTACGATCAGCACTTTGCCGGTCTTCTTCGCCGCTTCGAGGATCGCTTCGCGGTCCAGCGGTTTAATCGTGCGCAGGTCGAGGATATGCGTGGAGATGCCTTCTTTTTCAAGCGACTCCGCCGCTTCCAGCGCGTAGTGGACCATCAGGCCATAGGTGATGACCGTCACGTCGGTGCCTTCGCGCTTGATGTCCGCCTTGCCGATTTCGATCGTGTAATCCTCTTCCGGCACTTCGCCTTTGATCAGGCGGTAGCAACGCTTGTGCTCGAAGAACAGCACCGGGTCGTTGTCGCGGATCGAGGCTTTGAGCAAGCCTTTGACGTCATACGGTGTGGACGGCATCACGATCTTGATGCCCGGCACGTTCATGAACAGGGCTTCGATCGATTGCGAGTGGTACAGCGCGCCGTGAACGCCGCCGCCGTACGGAGCGCGGATCGTCATCGGGACGGTCCAGTCCGACTTGGTGCGGTAGCGGATGCGTGCCGCTTCGGACACGATCTGGTTGTACGCCGGGAAGATGAAGTCGGCGAACTGAATTTCCGCCACCGGACGCATGCCGACCATCGCCGCGCCGATCGAGACGCCGACGATGGCCGACTCGGACAGCGGCGAGTCCATCACACGATCTTCGCCGAATTGCTCGATGAGGCCGGCCGTCGCTCGGAATACACCGCCGCGCACGCCGACGTCCTCTCCGAGAATAAAGATCGATTCGTCGCGCTCCATCTCTTCGCGGAGCGCGTCGGTTACAGCTTCGATATAAGATTTAATCGCCATTCGCTTGTACCTCCCTACTTTTCCTCGTATACGTGAGTCAGTGCGTCTTCCGGAGCGAAGAATTCAGCTTTTTCCGCCGTATCGGTGCCTTCGTTGACTTCACGAGTGATGCGGTCGTTCAGCTCTTTTTCCTTGTCTTCGGTCAGCACGCCTGCGTCGCGGAGATACTGCGCGTAGGTGATCAACGGGTCTTTTTGCTTCGCCGCTTCGACTTCCTCGCGGGAACGATATGCGCGGTCGTCGTCGTCGGAGGAGTGCGGGGTCAGGCGGTAGGTGCGGGCTTCGATCATCGTCGGGCCTTCGCCGTTACGCGCACGGTCTGCCGCTTCCTTGACCGTTTTGTACACTTCGAGTACGTCGTTGCCGTCGATCTGATAGCCCGGCATGCCGTAGCCGACCGCACGGTCCGCCGTGTTGTGGTTGCCGAGCTGCTTGGACAGCGGCACGGAGATCGCATAGCCGTTGTTCTCGATGTAGAAGATGACCGGCAGCTTATGTACGGCTGCGAAGTTGCACGCCTCGTGGAAGTCGCCTTGGTTGGACGAACCTTCGCCGGTGGAGGTGTAGGCCACCGATTTTTCACCGCGCATCTTGGAAGCCAGCGCTGCGCCGACCGCGTGCGGGTATTGGGTGGTGACCGGAGAAGAACCGGTCAGCGTGCGGTATTTCTTGCCGCCGAAGTGGCCCGGCATCTGACGGCCGTGCGAGTTCGGGTCGCCCGGCTTCGCGAACGCGGACATCATGATTTCGGTCGGCGTTTGGCCGAACACGAGCACGCAACCGAGGTCACGGTAGTACGGCGCCAGGTAGTCGGTGGTCTTGTCGAGCGCGTACGCCGCGCCGACTTGTGCCGCCTCTTGACCTTGGCAGGAGATCACGAACGGGATCTTCCCGGCGCGGTTCAAGAGCCAGAAACGCTCGTCAAGCTTACGGGCGAGCAGCATGTAGGAATAGATATCAAGCGCCTGATCGTCTGTCAGGCCGAGATCCTTGTGGTTCAACTTGGACATGCGGATAACCTCCTAGATTAGAAGTGGATCGCTTTGCCTTCGACAGCCAGTGCCGCTTCGCCGATCGCTTCGGACAACGTCGGGTGCGGGTGGATGGCGAGAGACACTTCCCACGGGGTCGCGTCGAGCAGAGCGGCGAGGCTCGCCTCGGAGATCATGTCGGTTACGTTCGGGCCGACCATGTGAACGCCGAGCAGGTCGCCGGTGTTGGCGTCGGCGATGATCTTGACGAAGCCGTCGATCGTGCCGTTGACCAGCGCCTTGCCGATGCCGCGGAACGGGAATTTGCCGACTTTGATTTCACGACCTGCGTCGCGCAGTTCCTGTTCGGTGTACCCGAGCGATGCCACTTCCGGACGAGAATAGGTGCATTTCGGGATCATCTTGTAGTCGATCGGATGCGGCTCGATGCCGGCGATCACTTCGACGGCGTGGATGCCTTCATGTGACGCGACATGCGCCAGTTGCGGCGTGTTGATCACGTCGCCGATCGCGAAGATGTTCTGCTCCTTGGTGCGGAAGTGCTCGTCGACGACGACAAAACCGCGCTCGGTCTGCACTTCGGTCGCTTCGAGGCCGATGTTCTCGGTGTTCGGCGCACGGCCGACGGAGACGAGGATCTTTTCCGCGGAGAACGTTTGCGACTCTTCGCCCACCTTCGCGGTGATCGAAACGGTGTCGCCGTCCACTTGCACGGAATCGCCTTGCACGGCTGCGGAGGTGACGATCTTGACTTTCGCTTTGCGGCGACCCAAGAGCTTCGCCACTTCGGCCGATACGTCCGCGTCCTCCAGCGGCAGGATGCGGTCGGCATACTCGATGACGGTGACATCGACGCCAAAATCGGAGAGCATCGACGCCCACTCGATGCCGATGACGCCGCCACCGACGATCAGGATCGACTTCGGCAGGGTTTCCAGTTCCAGCGCTTCATCGGAGGACAGCACATGCTGACCGTCGATGTTCAGCCCGGGCAGGGAGCGCGGGCGGGAACCGGTCGCGACGATCACGTTGCGCGGAGAGATGATCTCAGATTCGCCGTTGGCGCGCTCGATGGAAACGGCTCCGGCCGTCGGAGAGAAGATCGACGGGCCCATGACGCGGCCGATGCCATCGATCACGTCCACGTTGTTTTTCTTGAGCAGACCTTGTACGCCCTTGTGCAGGTTGGTGATGATCTTGTTCTTGCGACCCATCACGCCTCCGAAATCAAGGTTGATCTCCCCGGCGACGTTGATGCCGTAGTCGTTCGACTTTTGCATCGTCGCCAGCACTTCGGCCGACTTGAGCAGCGCTTTGGACGGGATGCAACCGCGGTGCAGGCAGGTACCGCCCACTTTGTCTTTTTCGACGACGGCCACTTTCAAGCCGAGTTGAGCTGCACGGATGGCCGCCACATAGCCGCCGGTGCCGCCCCCGATGATCACAACATCGTAATTTTGTTCGGACATGGTTCGGATGGCTCCTTCCACTCTCTATTCTCTAGGAAACCGGTCCCTGCGAACAGGGACCGGCCCGTATACGTATCTGAACTTGCGGGAAAGACTAGCGGTTCAACAGAGACTTCTGGGTCGGCAGGAAGTTCGAACGGGTGCGGCGCATGGTGTTGATGCGCTCTTCCGCCATGCGGTCGGCCGCCTTGTAAGACGGGATGCCTTCGCGCTTGGCGATCTCGAAGATGTTGCCGATGATGTTGTAGATGTTCTCCACTTTCACGCGAGCGCGCTCGGCGTTGTAGCCTTCCAGTTCGTCCGCCACGTTGATGACGCCGCCGGAGTTGATGACGTAGTCCGGTGCGTAGACGATGCCCATCTCATGGATGATGTCGCCGTGACGCTCTTCCTTCAACTGGTTGTTCGCGGAACCGGCGATCGCCTTGACTTTCAGTTGCTTGATCGTGTCGTCGTTGATCACGGCACCCAGTGCGCACGGTGCGAAGATGTCCGCTTGTACGCCGAAGATGTCGTTCGGATCGACGACTTTCGCCCCGAATTCGGTGACGACGCGATCGATCGAGTCTTTGTTGATGTCGGTGACGACCAGTTGTGCGCCCGCTTCATGCAGGTGCTTGCAGAGGTAGTAGCCGACGTTGCCCACGCCTTGAACGGAAACGATCTTGCCGGCGAGGTCGTCGGAGCCGAACGCTTCCTTCGCCGCCGCCTTCATGCCGACGAAGCAGCCGAGTGCGGTCATCGGAGACGGGTTGCCGGAGGAACCGTACGTTTCGGAAACGCCGGTGACGTAGTTGGTTTCCTGCTTGATGTAGTCCATGTCTTTGACGGTCGTGCCGACGTCCTCTGCGGTGATGTAACGGCCGTGCAGGGATTCGACGTAGCGACCGAACGCGCGGAACAGCGCTTCGGACTTGTCGGTTTTCGGGTTGCCGATGATAACGGTCTTGCCGCCGCCGAGGTTCAGACCGGCCGCCGCGTTTTTATAAGTCATGCCGCGACCCAGGCGCAGTGCGTCTTCGATCGCCGCTTCTTCGTTTTCATAAACCCACATCCGCGTACCGCCGAGAGCCGGGCCGAGGGTCGTGTCGTGGATGCAGATGATCGCTTTCAGGCCGGATGCTTCATCGTGGCAGAAAACGAGTTGTTCGTAATCGTACTTCTCCATATATTCAAAAATCTTCATGATAAATCCCCCTTCGATGTACTTGATGTTTTCAGAAAATTGTGATGTGGTCTTACGAACACCTCATACCCGTTACCCAGCATACCACAACTGAAGCGGAAGTGGTAGCGACTAGCAGTTATGGGTAGCATTCGCAACATGTTTCGGGGCTATGAGTAGCCGCAGGAAAAAAATTGGACAGAAGAATCGTTACGCCAATTTTATATATGCAAGTCTCATGCCAACTTTTTTGAAAGCGATTACATAAGCGCCGAAAACAGGCATAGCAACAGCTTCTTAACGCAAGAAAAATCGATGGCACTGCATAAAAAAGCAGCTCCTCACCTACGAGGAGCCGCCACTGATCCTGCAATCTTTTGCAACGGTCTGCAATTCTTTGCAAGCAATCTCTTTCACGTCCTGCAACATCACGCTATTGCAACCCGTGCTTTTCCAACTTGTAATACAGGCTGCGCACGGCGATCCCCAGCAATTTCGCCGCCTCCGTCTTGTTGCCGCCCGTCTTGGCAAGCGCCTGTTGCAAATGCCGGCGTTCCGCTTGCCCGACCACCTCGTCGAGCGGGCGTAACGACCCGTCTTCAGCGACACCGACACCCTGAGCGCCCGCCGCCTCCGATACGGCCATGGCGGACTCGGTCCGACCGTCCTCTTCCTTCTTCAACGGGTTGCCATTCCCGTTCGGGCCGCCGTAGAGGATGATATGCTGCGGCTCGATCAGCGTTTCCGTGAACTTCATGTTGATCATCGCCCGCCCGATCGCGTTCTCCAGCTCCCGCACGTTGCCCGGCCACGAGTAGTCTTTCATCTTGACCAGCGCCGCTTGCGACAGCTGGTCGACGTTGCGCCCGTACTCCTGGTTGTATTTCTGAATCAGGCGCTGCGAGATCGCCGCGATGTCCTCTTTGCGGTAGCGCAGCGGCGGAATGATGATCGGCATGATGTTCAGGCGGTAGTACAGGTCTTCGCGAAACGTCCCCTGCTGGATCGCCCGTTCGAGGTTGACGTTGGTCGCGGCGATGACGCGGGCGTTGACGGGGGTCGACTTGGCCCCGCCGACGCGCAGGATTTCCTTTTCCTGCAGCACGCGCAGGATCTTCGCCTGCATGCTCATCGACAGCTCGCCGATCTCGTCGAGGAAGATCGTGCCGCCGTTCGCCTCTTCAAAGAGGCCTTTTTTGCCCCCGCGTTTTGCGCCGGTAAACGCCCCTTCCTCATAGCCGAACAGCTCCGATTCGAGCAGCGATTCGGAGATCGCCGCACAGTTGACGCGGATGAACTGGTTGTAGCGGCGTTCCGACGCGTTGTGAATCGCATGGGCAAAAAGTTCCTTGCCCGTCCCCGATTCCCCGCGCAGAAGCACGGTGGCCGGCGTTTGCGCCGCTTTGCGCGCCTGTTCGATCGCCATCTCCATCTCGCTGGACGAGCCGATGATGTCTTCGAACAGGTATTTCGCTTCCAGTTTGCGGATCAACTGTTTCGCTTGATGCAATTCTTCGGTCAGCATCTTGATCTCGGAGATGTCGTGTACGATGCCGACGGAGCCTTTCAGTTCGCCGTCGACCTCGATCGGCGCAACGTTGACGAGCACCGACTTGCGGTTGGGGCCGACTTTCATCGGCACCCCGCGCACCGGTTTGCGCGTGCGCAGGACCTGCATGTGCATCGACTCGCCTTCCGCGATGTCCACGTCGGCCGGTTTGCCGATCACCGCGTCCTCGGTCAGCCCCGTGAGGCGCGTGTACGCCGGGTTGATCAGAATGCCGTTCCCCTGTGCATCGACGGCGGAGATCGCATCCTGCGTCGAGTTGATGACGGCGGCGAGCAGCGTTTGGATCTCCTTGAGGTTGGTCACTTCCTCCGCCAGTTCCTGCACCTCGGTGATGTCGCGGAACACGGCGACCGCCCCGACGAGCCGCCCGTGGTCGTCGCGCACCGGCACGCGGTTGGTGATGATTCGGTTATGGTCGAGCACTTGCAGCTGGTTCAATTCCGGCTCGCCGCTTTGGAGCACGATGTGCAGGCGCGAATTCGGGATCACGTCGCTGGCCAGCTGGCCGATCATCTCATCGCGGCTGACGTTGGACAACCGTTCGGCCGCATCGTTGTACAGCGTGATCACGCCTTCGCCGTTGACGGCGATCATCGCGTCATGCGTCGAGTTGAGGATGACGTTCAGCTCTTGGCGCGACACGGTCAGTTGGTGAATCAGCTCTTCTTTTTCCAATAAGAGCGTCATCATCAGGTTGGCGACCGCGCCCGGCACCAGCGTGACTTTCGGCGGCAAGCGGTCGTAGATCTTGCGGTAGACCTCTTCGTTGCCCGTCGCTTCGATCACCACGTCGACGCCTTCCTGCAGGAAGTCCGAG
The DNA here is from genome assembly GCA_035776695.1 of Bacilli bacterium. GTDB lineage: Bacteria > Bacillota > Bacilli > Tumebacillales > Tumebacillaceae > Tumebacillus. The sequence goes on along the minus strand of DASTWJ010000204.1, from coordinate 10,307 downwards.
TACTGCGATCCCCAGCGGATGCCGAATTCCTGCGCCACTTGCAAGCCGGGTGCCGTCGTGTCGATGTCGGTGATGCCGATCACCCGCACGCGGGCCATTTCTTGAAACGCGCGAAGCAGCGCCGTTCCCCCGCGACCTGCTCCGACGATCAGTATGTTGATCATGATGTCCCCACCCCCACAATCGAGTATGATTCATCTGCAAGGAATTGCAGGTGTGAAATTTTTTGCATGCAATTTTTGTTTCGACAAACGAAGGGTGAATCCTGCTACGGGTAAAATAGTGCGACTTTTTGCAAAAAGGTTCGTGGGAAGGGGGGTGCTTGTTTCACGTGCGGAGGTGGGGTATAGTTGAGAGGAACTTGCATGTTGTCATCTACAACATTGGCGAAGGAAAGGCGGCTGGATAGAGATGCTGGGCAAAGTGATCGTCTGGGGCATCCTGATCGGTATGTTTTTGTTGTCCGGGTACGGATTGAATCTGATCCGGATCGCGATTGTCGATAAAATGGCGCACCCTGAAGCGGTGATCTGGTGGAAAGTCTTGATCGGCGCCGTGCTGATGGCCGGCGGGCTCGGCTTCCTCGGCGGGCTGGTCTACTACCGCGACAAGAAGCGCGGGAAAGTCGGCAAACCGGCTTGGAAGACCGGAGAGTAAGCGAACGGCTGATCCTCATAAAGAGCAAAGACCAACGAACCTTCTCGCAGGTACGTTGGTCTTTTTTCCTATTTCATTTCCCCTTCGACCGCCTGCCAGAAGGACTCATCTTCCAAACCCATGCGCCACATGGCAACACCGCCGACCTGATACTGTTTGGCAAGTTGCACTTTCGCCTTAATACTATCGATATTCTCATACCACACGATATGTTTCGCTCCATCCTCCGCCGTGTAGTTCAGATATGGCGAGCGCATCTCCTCATCCCACGCCGGATTCGAGCCGTACTTGATCGCCGCCTGCAACAGCGACGGCATGCTCTTCCACGCCACCGCCTTGTGATGCCCCTTCCCGGCAGTCAGGTTCCAGTCGTACCCGTACGCGGGCAGTCCCAGCAGCACTTTTTCCGCAGGGATTTGGGAGGTGGCGTACGTCAGCACGTTGCGCACCCACGGGTAGCTGGCGACCGGGCCGGGTTCGCCCCATGTGCCGTGTTCGTCGTAGGTCATGAGCTGTACCTTGTCCGCCCAACGACCCAGTGTCGCGTAATCAAACGCGCCGATCCACTTGCTGTGCGGGGCATCGACCGTTTTTGCCGCGACGGAGACGAGCACTTGGCGGTCGGCTTTGTGAAACGCATCGGACAGCTCGCGGATGAATTGATTGTACGGCTCGCGATCTTCCGGCAACATGTTTTCAAAATCGACGTTGACGCCTCGATAGCCTTGGCTTGTGACAAGATGCAAGGCATTCTCCACCGCCCTTTTTCTCGCCTGCGAGTCATTCAGCAGTTGATGCGCCACCTCTTGGTCGAACGCGTAGCCCTTCTGATTGGAGATCGCGGCAAAAGAGTCGATGTGCGACGCCTCCGCCAGCGACACGCCATCCAAAGGCGTCTGCCCCACCACCTCGCCCGATGCCGTCACATCGAACGTCAACGTCGAGACTTCTTTCATAAAACTATGATACTGACTGAGCGACCGCATCGATTTGTGATCGTTCGGGCTGTACACGGTGTAATACCCCAACAGCCACTTATGGTCGGTGAGGTTGGCGAAGGCCGGTGCCACCTCTTCTTTTTGCAACGGAATGTCGTTGACGGGATGCTCATGCGGCGTTTCCTCGCCGACGACCGGAACGGTGTCTTCCCGCAAGATCAGCACGAGGCCGACCGCGCACAAGGCGAGCAGGAAGACGGGCAGCGCCTTTTTCAACAGGGTCTTGTTCATCATGCAAACAGGCATCCCCTTTCCTGTCTACAAGGATAGGGGATGCCTGTCGGGCAAGCAATGGGAATTGGTGGTACGCTACGCCGTCCGCCGCCCGAGCACGTCGAGCCAGCGTAACAGCCTGTTCCGTTCAATCGTCTCCGTCAGCGAGTATTTCTCCGCGTAGAGGTGGAACAGCACTAGGAAGATTCCCCACGCCAAGATGCCGGTCGTGCCGCACGACACCAGAACCAACACCCCTACCCCCCCGCCTAGCAAATTAGACCCTGCATCGCCCAACATCATCCGAGCGCCAAGGTCTTCCGGCAGGTAGGCGACCGTCGCGCCGAGCAACAGCCAGTACACGGGCGAGTCGATGCCGCGCAGGGAGAAGAAGCCGACTACGGCGAGCACGAGCAGCACGCCTTTGCATGCCCGCCCCGGCCGCAAATCGAGCAGGTTGATGCTGTTCGCGGTTAAGGCGACGACGAGCGCATCGAGTGCGAAGTGCCAACCCTCGGCCCCCAACAGCCACGCCGCCACCACGCCGATGAAACCGCCCGTCACCGCCTTGAGCAAGCCGGTGGTCACTTCCCGTTCGCGAAGCAACTTGCGCACGTGTCCCCGCAAGCCGGTCGCTTCGCGGTTGCCCACCGCATCATCCAGCAACCCGACGACGAGAAAGCTCGTGCCGACGACCAGCACGACGACCATGTCCCGCACCATCGCCCACGGAATTTCCACGACCTCGTCCGCCAACAGAAACAACCCCCCTGTGAAAAACATCCCCAGCCACAGCGCCACGCCCATCCCGACGGGAATCGACTCCCCCCGATAATTGGGACGGACAAACCCTGCGCCCACGAACGCCTTTTGCAAAGGAGACAGCAGCCACCCCGTCAGCAGGTAGCCGCCCCAGAAAGACAACAACAAGCCGGTTGCTACACCGATCCACGTATCGTTCATCATATCTGCCACCTGTTCAGGAGCACGCGCGCGATCTGCAGGAACTGTTTGCCGCGGTGCAGGAAACCGCGCAGGTTGCGCCCGTACTCGCGATTTTTCATGTTCACTTCCACTTCGAGCAGCCGCATGCCCCGCCGCGCCGCGTCGATCGTCATCGCCACTTCCACGCCGTAGCCGTCGTCAAGCGCCCCAAGCGCGTCAAGCACGCGGCGGTTGAGCGCGCGCTGGCCGGAGAGCGGTGCTTGCAAGTCGACGCCGGACAGACGGCGGATGCCGTTGCGAGCGAATCCTTTGACCAAGCCGAACCCGCCTTTGAGCGGCGGAGGCAAACGGCCGATCGTCATGTCACAGCGATCTTGCAACAGAGGTTGAATCAACCGCTCCACCTCCACCGCCGTATCCCCCATGTCCGCATCGAGGAAGACCACGACGTCCGCATCGGTCGCCAACAAGCCCGAATACAGCGCCGCGCCCTTGCCGTAGTTCGTCCGGTGGCGAATCACCCGCGCCCCCGCTTCCATCGAGATGCGGTACGTTTCGTCCGTCGAGCCGTCGTCGATCACGATGATCTCGTCCACCTGCGACAACGTGCGCACGGCGAGCACCGTCTGGTCGATGATGTCGGCTTCGTTCCAAGCGGGAATCAGCACAGCGACTCTTTTCTTCATGGCGATGAGACCTCCTTGGCCATCAACGATTGGGGCAATAAGGCTTGTGCCGTTTTCTTGGTGCCGTAGTGTCCGGTCGCTCCGCCGAGCACGTCGATCAGCGCGACCAGACCGGTCGTTTGGTCAAAATTGTCGATGGTCGAGACTCCAGCCTCGCTGTAGTAGGTCACGCCGGAGAGCGGGATACTCGCCTGTTCCACACCGACGACGTCGATGCCGCGGTTCTTCAAGGCGCGGATCAGCGGCACATCGAGGTGCTGTAGGCGGTCTTTCGTTTCCTTCGTCGCCCCGCCGACGAGAATCACGGCGTCCGGTTTCGTGCCGACGGAGCCGTTGACGGTGAGCGCGTTGCCCTCTTGCAGCATGTCGAGGAGATCATGCTTTCCGGAAGCCGCTGTGTCCGCGTGCGAGTCGGAACCGGAGCCGATGCCGCCAAACGCGCCTGTCGTCGTCGCCTCCCCGTTCTCTTGGTAGAACAGCTCCTCGACGATCGTTTCGGTCAACAAGTCCTGACGCACTTTCGCGTCGGCGTTGTCCCCGAGACCAAGCGTTTGGTTGATCGCCGGCAACGCATCCTCCTCCAACCAAGGATCAAGGTTGGTTACCACCGCCGTGCTCGTCACCTCCGCGCCCGCTTGCTGCAACGTGCCCAGAAGCGATGTAAGGTTCGTCGGCTCCAAGTTGAGGATCGCGACCTGTTTGCCGACCAGACGATCCCGCACGTAATGAGTGCCTATCTTGGCGACGACCTCGCCGAGTTGCCCGGTCTGGGCTTGCAGGTCCGATTTTTGCTTCTTCAGTTGGCTGTTTTCCGATTGTGCCGCTTTGTAGCGGTCTTCGAGGCGGTCGAGCATCTGCACCTGTTCTTTGACCAGCGCCTCCTGCCCCAGCGTGCCGCCCAGCAGGAGACCTAGCCCGAGCGCGAGGAAGACGGCGATCAGCGTCATCACGTGATAGCGAAACCCGTACACGCCCTCACCTCCTTGTGCTTGCTGCAAGCGCCGTATTTGACATCGAATCTTTTATGTAAAATACCATTTGATGTGCAGCACCACCATTCGCAGAAAACTGCGCGTCACCGGATTCAACCACGCGAGCACCGCGATCGGGACGAGCGCGGCGCCGATCACCCAGCAGGCGGAACGCCAGTCGACGGTGCGGCAGTAGAGCAGCGACACGCCTTTGGCATCGACGAGCTTGTTGCCGATTCGCATCCGCGTGAGCACGGTGCTGGACATGCCGCGACGCCCCTTTTCCAGAAAATCGATCATGTTCGAGTGGGTGCCGAGGGCGACGATCAACTCCGCGCCGTTTTCGTGGGCGAGCAGCATCGCCACATCCTCCGACGTGCCGGGGGCGGCGTAGCAGTGACCGTTCAGCCCCAAGCCGTGCAACCGCTCCAAACCGGGGGCGCGACCGTCGGGGTAGGCGTGGACGATCAACTCGGCTCCTCCGCAGAGAGCGGCGTCGCTGACCGAGTCCATGTCGCCGACGATGATGTCCGGCTTACAGCCAACCTCCAACAGCGCATCCGCACCGCCATCGACGCCGATCAAGACCGGCTTCATGTCGCGGATGTAGGTGGCGATGGCGCGAAGGTCTTCCTTATAGGAAGGGCCGCGCACGACGACGAGCACGTGACGACCGTCGATCGGGGTCTTCAGGTTGAGCGTAGGGAGTTCGCTGAGGAAGAAACTCTTCTCCTTCTGCGCGTAGGTCAGCGTGTTGTCGACGAAATGCCCGAGCTCGACGCGGATGTTGGTCATCGCTCGTGCCATCTTGGCGAGCACCAGCTCTTCGTCGAGTACATTCGCTTTGGCGAGCACGTTGTCTTTTTCCACGATCAGGTTGTCGATCAAGGCGACTTCCTCGCCTTCGGACAGGCGGGTCATCAAGTCGGCGGGGGCGTTGTCGAGCAGGACGATCCCCGCTTTGACCAGCTTCAACGGCCCGAGGTTCGGGTATTTGCCGGAGATCGACGGGGCGGTGTTGATCACCGCTTTCACCTTCGCTTCAATCAACCCGTTCGCCGCCACTTCGTCGAGGTCGACATGGTGAATCACAGCGATCTCGCCCGGCTGGACGCGTTTGATCAGTTGCTTGGTCTTTCGGTCGATACGCACGTTTCCTTGCAGCCGCACCGGGCTGCCGATCGCGCGACGGTCAAAAGCGAAACGCACACGGCCCCCTCCCTTCCGCTTGGGTCTAAACGAACAGAGTCAGTCATCGTCTAGTATGGAACAAGCCGTTTCCAAATATCCCCGTTCGAAGAAAAAAGAGCCTCTCTAAAAAAGAGCCCATAAGAAAAAGAGACCCCGGCTCGAAAGGGGTCTCTCTTTCTTATAAGCTCGATGCCTTCCCCACATCCCATGCCAAGGAATGTCTGTTGTTGGAGAAGTTGCTATTTTGACGCCTAGCCAAACGCCAAAATAAGAGCCTTGCTTTTGTTCTCACCTATACAGACGGGATTCGGTACCCGAAAGTTTCACTTTTTGCGGAAAAAATTTTTACCAAATGGATGTTTATTTGTGTTCGCCCATTTTTTCCTGCAAGATTTCCAACGCATGAGGCAACACGGGCAAGATCACGTCGAGGCATTCGCGGACACCTTTCGGGCTGCCCGGCAGGTTGACGATCAACGTCTGCCCCCGCGTGCCGGCGACCGCTCGGGAGAGCATCGCGAATTTGGTTTTCTCAAGAGAGGCGGCACGCATCGCTTCGGCGAGACCAGGCACTTGGCGGTCGATCACCGCCAGCGTCGCTTCCGGCGTCACATCGCGCGGGGCGAGACCGGTACCGCCGGTGGTCAGGATCAAGTCGATCTGCAGGTCGTCGCTGAACAGGGTCAACGTGTCGCGAATGCGTTCGAATTCATCCGGAATCACCACATACTCGACCACTTCGCCGCCGATGTCCTGCACCATCTCGCGGATGACTTGGCCGCTCAAGTCTTCGCGTTCGCCGCGAGAGCCCTTGTCGCTGGCAGTGACGATAGCGACTTGCCAGGTGTGCGTGTGCTTGCTCATGCGGGTTGCCCCCCTTCTCGCTTGAAATCGCCGCTTTTGCCACCCGTTTTTTCCAGCAGGCAGACGCTGGCGATCGTCATGCCCTTATCGACCGCCTTGCACATGTCATAGACGGTGAGCGCGGCGGCGGTGACGGCGGTCAACGCCTCCATCTCGACGCCGGTGACGTAGGTGGTGGCGACGGTGGCGAACACTTCGAGGGCGGCGGTGCCTGCTTCCGCTTCCGGTGTGTCGGTCAGGTCTTGAAACGAGATGTCCACCTTGGTCAGCGGCAGCGGGTGGCACATCGGGATGATGTCGGACGTTTTCTTCGCCGCCATGATGCCGGCCACTTGGGCGACGGCGAGCACGTCTCCTTTTTTCATCTTGCCTTGGCGGATCAGGGACAGCGTTTCCGGCTGCATCTCGATCTTGGCATAGGCGGTGGCGACGCGCTTGGTCGTGTTCTTCTCAGACACGTCGACCATGTGAGCGCGTCCCTGTTCGTTAAAGTGGGTCAGTCGGTTGTCGGTCATCGGTACACTCCTTTTGCTCAACCGCCGATCTGGGACATGCGGCGGAGGGTCGGGGTGTGCGACTTCGCTTCCCCTTCCAAAGCTTTGGCCATCTCATGCGTTTCCGGCTTGGCACCCAACGCCCGATGGAACAAAGCGATCAGCGCTTCTTCGTCGTGCAAGTGGTTTTTCACGTTGAACTCGTCGATCCAGTACAGGCACGGCTTGAGGTTGCCGTCGGCCGTCAAGCGCAGGCGGTTGCAGGATTGGCAGAAATGGTCGCTGACCGGGTGGATCAGGCCGAACGAACCCTGTGCCCCGGCGATGCGGTAGTTCTCTGCGGGGCCGTTGCCTTTGATCTGCTTGTCGAGCGGGGCGTAGCCCCAGCCGTTGGCTTGGCAACGCTCCAGTACCGTCTCCAGCGGCAGGTAGGAACCCTTCCAGTTCTCGTCTTCGTGCCCGATCGGCATGTATTCAATGAAGCGAATGGAAATCGGCTTCTCGATCGACAGCTTGAGAAAATCGTCGATTTCATCATCGTTGGCGCCTTTGATCAGCACGACGTTGAGCTTGATCGGGTCAAACCCGACTTCATACGCCTTGTCGATCGCCGCCAAAACGCGGGTGATGTCACCGCCACGGGTGATTTTGGCAAATCGTTCCGGTTGCAGGGAATCGAGCGAGATGTTGACGCGAGTAATGCCGGCGTCCTTCAGTGCCTGTGCGCGCGAGGCGAGGTGAATCGCGTTGGTGGTCAGCGCGATGTCCTCGATGCCTTGGATCGCGCTGAGCTTGCCGACCAGCTCTTCCAAGTTGGCGCGTACCAACGGTTCGCCGCCGGTGATGCGCAAGCGTTTGACACCTAGCTTGGCTGCAACACGCACCACCTGTTCGATCTCGTCAAACGACAGCAAGTGCTCACCCGGCAGAAACTGCATCCCTTCCGCCGGCATGCAGTACACGCAGCGCAAGTTGCAACGGTCTGTAACAGAGATCCGCAAATAGTCGTGAACACGGTCAAAATTATCGATCAGAATGGGAATTAACCCCTTTCTTCTACTAAGTCCGTCTCTCAATTATAGCATACCGAATTGGTTGGGCTCTCATCTTATGGTATGCTCAGGGTGCATAAACTTTTCTGTGCTGGAAATTTCACAGGTACCTAAAGGAGTTTGACGATAGATGAAGCTACATGTGCATCTGTTTGCAGGCATCGCCCAAGCGGTCGGTCAGCCGTTTTGGGAAGGCGAGTTGCCGGAGGGTTCGACGGTTGCCGAACTGTTTGCCCGCATCGCTGCCGACCATCCGGCTGCGGAGGCGGTGTTGCGCCTGTCGTTTGCATCGGTCAACCACGAGTTCGCCGCGCCGGATACGGTGTTGCGTGAAACGGATGAGATTGCCTTGTTGCCGCCTGTGTCTGGCGGACAGGATGACGGCGAGACGGCAGCGGCGGAAGCGGAGCGTTTTGTCATCACGGAGGAGCCGCTGTCGGTGGACAAGATGATGAGCCTCGTGCGCAACCCGCTGTGCGGCGCGATCAACCTGTTTGTCGGCACGGTGCGCGAGATGACGCAAGGCAAGCGGACGATCCGGCTGGAGTATGAAGCCTATGCGCCGATGGCGGTGAAGATGATGAAACAGATCGCCGAGGAGATCGACGCCCGCTGGCCGGGGACGCAAGTGGCGATGAGTCACCGTATCGGGACGCTTGAGATCGAGGAGGCGGCGGTGGTGATCGCCGTCGCCACGCCGCATCGCGCCGCTTCCTATGAAGCCTGCCGCTATGCGATCGAACGACTGAAAGAGATCGTCCCGATCTGGAAAAAGGAAAACTGGGACGACGGCACGGAGTGGATCGGCCACCAACAAGGGCCGTGGAACCCGTTGCGCGAGGGAACCTTTGGAGAAGGGGAAGAGAAGGGACAATGACTGTGGATCTGACGCGTTATTCGCGACAACTGTTATTCGAGCCGATCGGCGAAGCGGGGCAGCGCAAGATGCTGGACGCCCGTGTCGCCGTCGTCGGCATGGGTGCTCTCGGGACGGTGCTCGCCAACCACATGGTGCGCGCAGGCGTCGGCTTCGTGCGGGTGATCGACCGCGATTTCGTCGAAGCGTCCAACCTGCAGCGCCAGATGCTGTATCATGAGCACCACGCGGCGGAAGGACTGCCCAAAGCGATGGCCGCCGCCGAAACGCTTGGCAAAATCAACTCCGGCGTGACCGTCGAACCGGTGATCGCCGACTTGACAGGGGCCAACGCGGAAGAGCTGCTCTCCGACGCGGATCTCGTCCTCGATGGCACCGATAATTTTCAAGTTCGCTTTCTGATCAACGATGTCTGTGTCAAACACGGGATTCCGTGGGTCTACGGCGGCGGTGTCAGCGCCAACGGGATGACGATGCCGATCATCCCCGGGGAAACGCCTTGCCTGCGCTGCCTGTTCGACTCCGCACCGGCACCGGGTACGACGCAGACTTGCGACACGGCGGGCGTGCTCGGGCCGTTGATCCATATCGTCGCCTCCTACCAAGCGGTCGAGGCGATGAAGCTGTTGGTCGGGGCAGAGGATGCCGTGCGCAAAACGATGCTCAACGTGAGCATCTGGAACTACAACACAACCTCTGTGGATATCTCGCGGGCCAAGAACCCGAACTGCATCTGCTGCGGGCAGCGCACGTTCGAATACTTGGAGCCGCAAGAAGGGGAACAAACCATCTCTCTCTGCGGCCGCAACACGATTCAGATCTCGCCGGCCGAACCGTGGGACGTCGACTTGACGGCCATGGCCGATCGGTTGGAGAAAAGCGGTCGTGTCGACCGCAACAAGTTTCTCGTCCGCTACTACGCCACAGACGAGATTCGCCTCGTGATCTTCTCCGACGGGCGGGTGCTTGTGCAAGGTACGGACGATCTTTCCGTCGCGAGAAGCTTGTATGCCAAATACATCGGGATGTAAAAAAGTCGGTGCCGCCTAGGGGGCACCGACTTTTTGCGTATATGCGTATAAAAAAAGACTCGGTCATATCCTGACCCAGCCTGCTATTCGTAAAATAATAGCCGTGCAAGCACCCGCAACCGATTCCCTTAGAGCTGCTTCCTTCCGGATCTGACTCGGTTCAGGAGGGTCACGTCGCTGCACGGCTGATGGTCGGAATGCAGGGATTCGAACCCTGGACCTCACGCTCCCGAAGCGTGCGCGCTACCAAGCTGCGCTACATTCCGATCTGATTGAAAGCAAATGGTGCGGTCGAGAGGACTTGAACCTCCACGGGCTTGCGCCCACA
>DASTWJ010000203.1:0-21325 GCA_035776695.1 Bacilli bacterium | reverse complement strand
GGTCGGTCAGCTCGCCTCCCCCGATGTACGTTTGCAAAAAGGGGTCGTGGGCGAGGTCGATCGTGGCGTAATACGCCTTGTCCGCATCGACATCGACACCGTACATCAACGAGTTGGACTTCGGTGCCTCGTCGCTGTAAGCAGGCAGGAACAGGGCGACCGCCAGCGTGACGACACCGACCGCCAGCGAAGGAAGCCAGACCCACTTGTTGCGAGCGGGTGTCATGATCCGTACCAGCAACGGCAGCAGCGCACCGACCAGCAAGGCGACGAACAGGCCGTGAACGGCGGGCAGGCCGTGCCCCAGCATGATCAGCACCATGTCCATCATCTGCCCGACGAGCAGCAGCGTCGGAGCGGCCAGCACGCCGAGGATCAGGGTCTGACGCACGGTGTGCGCTTCCCCGTGATAAAGCAGATGGCCGAGGGTAAGAAGTCCGAACAGCAGCGGCCAAGCGAACAGGTAGTGACCGCCCGGCAAAAGCAACGCGCTGCCGACGGTGAGCAACAGCCACCAAAACAGGGCGCCCGCCATCAGGTTGAGCGTCCCGAGCCGCTTGCGGAACAGAGCCAACAACCCGGTGGTCGCAAACAGGGCCAGCCCGACGAATGCTACCATGAACAGCTCGTCATGGTTGATCAGGGTGAACGGGTCGCGCATGGCGGTGACCAGCATCGACGCGACCTGCGCGATCCCCGCCCCGGCGATCAAGAGCAAGGGGAAGACCAAGAGGCTCACCACGAACCCTTTTCCCCGAAGTTGTTGACGGCGCAACCCGAAGACCAGCAGGGCGACGAACAGCACGACCAGCAACCCGGTCAGCGGCCAGACCCACGCGGTCGAGTAGGTGACCAGCAGGGAACCGACGTTGAAGAAGACCCGGTTGTCTTCTTTCGTTTGCGACAAGTCCTCGTTGCCGAAATGACGCGTCAAGTTCAGCGCATACTCCCCCAACTGCTGGACGGAGCGCTCGTCGACGGACGCGAAGTCGTCCAACGCGTTGTGGTAATGCTGCGTCTCGTCGGCGTACCCGAAGTTCAGGCCGGTGACGCCGAGCTGTTCTTTTAAGACGGTAAAATCGCTGGTGTAATGCAGTTTGTCATACAGCGCATAGAGCAGCGAGTTCGCCAGCGGGTGCGAGGTGCCGTCCGCGAACTGTTGGACGACCCAGCCGTTCTCCGGCGAGGTTTCGAACATCACGACGGGGCCGCTCGACCCGCGCGAGTCGAAGTTGATCGCCACGTCGATGTCTTGGGCCCACGGGTGTTCGTCGACGAAGCCTTTGACCCCCATCACGTACGACTCTTCGTTGTCGGTGAAGAGCACGATCACGTCGTTTTGCAAGGGCGGGCCCGCTTGCAGGTCGCGCAGGACTTCCAGAAACGCGGCGACGGCCGATCCGTCGCGGTTCGCGCCGTAGGAGGAGATCGCGGAGTCATAGTGCGCCATCAGCAACACCGCTTTGTGCTTCGCGCCTGCGCCTTCGCCCGTGCCCGGGAGCCGGACGAGGATGTTCTCGACGGTCGCCGCCTTATCGAACGGCTGGTCGTCGAATTGTTGCACCGCGGTGGTCTTCTGGACTTGCGGTTCCAGCCCCATCGCTTGCAATTGGGCGACGAGATAGTCGCGCACGCGATCATGTGCAGGCGTGCCGCTCGGGTGGATCTCAGCGGCGATCTGCTCCAGATCGCGCATCGCCCGATCAGCTGAAAACTCGCTCGCGGGCGCATCGGCCGGATTCACCGATGCGGGGCGCATCGACCACACGGCTGTGAAAAGCAGCACGACGAAAAGCGTCAGCGCCAGCCAGCCGGACCAGCGACTAGGGGAATGTTGGGAAGGCGTGTCCTTCGTTTGTATCGGCGGCATGTTCATCTGCCGTCACCTCCGAACCTTTTGCAGAAACGATTTGGGAAAAAGGGGACGTGCTCATCGCCCGTCCCCGGTGGATGTAAGCCGTGTAGCGAACTAGCGAACTAGCGAACTAGCGAACTAGCGGACACGAAGCGAATCAGCGGTTCGCGCCGCGATCTGCAAATGCGGTTGCCACGCGTCGACCAACTCTTGTACGTGCGGCGGTTGCAGGAACGTGAAGTGCGTGCCGGAAACTTCCTGCACGGACAACTGCCCGGTGACCAGCTCGCTCCAGCCGGTGGTCGGGTGCTGATGCGTGGCGGCCGTCTCGTCGGCGGCGCGGAACAACTTCACGGGCACGTCCTGCGGCAATCGGCGCGGCACGTAGCGGTGAATCGCCTCCATGTTGGCGGCGAACACGCGGTACAACCGTTCCAATTGGTCGCCGGATGTGCCTTGCGGGAGCGCCCCGTTCGCCTGCGCCTGTCGAAGCAGGTCGGCCAGCACGCCGTCCGCGTCGCCCGCTTGCAGGGAGTCGGTCAGGTGTTCCAGCGACAAGTGCAGATGGAACGCGACTTCCTGCGCGAACCGGCTGAGCACGCCTTGCTCGCTGACCGAATCGGCTTGCTGTCCCGGCACGGGAGCAACGCTGTCGAACAACGCGAGCATCGCGACCTCTTCGCCCGCCGCCCGCAGTTGTTGCGCCATCTCGTAGGCGATCACGCCGCCCAGCGACCAGCCGCCGAGCAGGTACGGGCCGTGCGGCTGCACCGCGCGGATGTCGGTGAGATAGCGCGTCGCCAGTTCTTCGATGGACGTCAGCGGTTCCTGATCGGTTTCGAGCCCATACGCCTCAAGGCCGTAGAACGGTTGCCCCTCCTCCAGTCGGCGGGCCAACTCTTGGTAGGGCATCGCCGTGCCGCCGACCGGGTGGACGGCGTAGAACGGCGCGTTCGCACCGCCGCGCAGTTGCACCAAGGAAGAGCGTTTGCCCGTTCCGTCTTGGTTGCGCAAGGCTTGGGCAAGGTTCTCCACCGTCCCCTGTTGGAACAGCGTCGGCAGGGACAGGTCGCAGCCAAACGCCTCGCGCATCTGTGCCAACAAGCGCACGGCGAGCAGCGAATGACCGCCGCGGGCGAAGAAGTCGTCGTGAACACCGACCCGCTCGACGCCAAGCACCTCTTCGAACAGGCGGGCCAGCGTCAGTTCCACATGATCGCGCGGGGCGACATAGCGACCTTCGTCACCGTTCGAAGCGTCGGGCGCAGGCAATGCTTTGCGATCCACTTTGCCGTTGACCAGCAAGGGCAGGGACGGCAGGAAGACGCAGGCGGCCGGCACCATGTAGTCGGGCAGTTCGGCCCGCAGGTCGCGGCGCACGTCCTCTGCTTGGAGGAAGGCGTCGGCGGCGGGCACGACGTACGCGACCAACTGGTGCGTACCGCGATCATCCCGACGCGCCACGACGACCGCTTCGCGGACGCTCGGGTGGCGCAGGAGGCGCGTTTCGATCTCGCCCAACTCGATCCGATAGCCGCGAATCTTCACCTGATGGTCGATGCGGCCCAGATATTCGAGCGAACCGTCCGCCAGGTAGCGGACAAGGTCGCCCGTTTTGTACATCCGCGCCGGTTCGCTCGCGCCCGCTCCTGCGGCGTCCGTCGCCACGGCGAACGGATCGGGCAGGAAGGACGCGGCGGTCAGGTCGGGACGGTTCAGATAGCCGCGTGCCAGACCGGCTCCGGCGAGGAAGAGTTCACCCGGCACGCCCGTGGGAACGGGACGACCTGCGCCGTCGAGCACGTAGGCGCGCAGGTTGGTGATCGGACGACCGATCGGCACGGTGCGCATCGTCGCGTTCGGTCGGCAATCCCAAGCCGTCACTTCGATGCAAGCCTCGGTCGGGCCGTACAAGTTGGTCAGGCGCACGCGCCCCTGCATCTGTTCATGGAAGCGGTCGACCAGTTCCGGCGAAAGCGCTTCCCCACCGCAGAAGACGTGTTGCAACGTGCGGCACTCGGCCAACTCCGGCTCTTCCAACATCGCGTGCAGCATCGTCGGCACCAGTTGCAGGCGGGTGATCTCCCAATCGCGTACCGCCTGCACCAGATAACGCGGGTCTTGATGACCGCCCGGTTCGGCCATCACCAGTTGGGCGCCCGCGAGCAACGGCGCATAGAACTCCCAGACGGAGGCGTCGAAGCCGTACGGCGTCTTCTGCAACACGCGATCTTCCGCCGTCAGCGGGTAGGCCGCTTGCATCCAACCCATGTGGTTGACGATGGCACGGTGCGGGATCATAACCCCTTTTGGCTGACCGGTGGAACCCGAAGTGTAGATCACATAGGCAAGATCCTCCGGTTGCACGACCCGTTGCGGGTCGGCGGCGCTTTCGGTGTCGAAGCTCGCTTGATCGATCAGCAGACACAGCTCCGCGTCCAAGTTCAACGACTTATCGAGGTCGGAAGCGGTCAACAGCAGAGTCACGCCCGCATCCTCGATCATGAACTGCAAACGGTCGGGCGGCAGCGACGGGTCGAGCGGCAGGTACGCTTTGCCCGCTTTGAGCACGGCGAGCATCGCGACGACCATCTCGACGGAGCGCTCCAGACACAAGGCCACCACTTCATCGGTCTTGCTGCCTTGTGCGTGAGTGAGCAGGCGGTGGGCCAGTCGATTCGCCCGCTCGTTCAGCTCGCGGTAGGTCAAGCGCTCTTTCCCGGCCACGAGGGCCACGCGGTCCGGCGTTTGCCGCGCCTGCCGTTCGAAGCCTGCATGAAGCGGTTCTTGCGGGACGGCCTGCTCAGCTCCGCGACCGATTTGCAGCAGCTCTTGCTCCGCCGCTTCATCCAGCAACGGCAACGCGGACAGGGGACGATCCGCTCCCTGCGCGAGGCTTGCCAACAGCACGGCGAACCGATCCATCATCCGCTCGATCGTCTCGGCGTCGAACAGGTCGGAGTTGTACTCCATCGTCGCCGCCAGCCCATCGTCTCCCTCGACCATCGTCAAGGTCAGGTCAAACTTGGCCGTCGTCGTGTTCGCCTCCAGCGGCTCAACCGTCAAACTCGGCCACGCCATGTCGCCAAACGGCGCATTCTGCAACGCGAACATCACTTGGAACAGGGGCGAGTAGCTGAGGTCGCGCACCGGTTGCAGCACTTCGACCACTTTTTCAAACGGCACGTCCTGATGCGCATACGCTTCGAGCGTCTCCTCGCGCACCTGTTGCAACAACTCGCGGAAACTCATCTCGTCGGAGAGGCGGTGACGGAGCACCAACGTGTTGACGAAGAAGCCGATCAGCCCTTCCAACTCGCGCTGCGTCCGCCCGGCGATCGGCGTGCCGACCAGCAAGTCGTCCTGTCCCGTGTAGCGATAGAGCAGCACGTTGAACGCCGCCAGCAAGGTCATGAACAGCGTCGCCGACTCCCCTTGGCTCAACCGATGCAAGTCGGTCGTCAAGGAAGCAGGCAACCGGCGGGTCACCGTCGCACCGCGCGTCGTTTGCACGGCGGGGCGCGGGCGGTCGGTCGGCAGTTGCATCACGGGCAGGTCGCCGCCGAGCTTGTCTTGCCAGTAGCGCAACTGCTCGTCCAGCACCTCGCCTTGCAACCACTCCCGCTGCCACCGGGCGTAATCCGCATACTGGATCGGCAAGGGAGCCAACTGCGCACGCTCCCCTTCCACCCAAGCGCGATACAGCTCGGACAGTTCGTGCAACAGCACCCCTGTCGACCAGCCGTCCGACGCGATGTGGTGCATCGTCAACACGAGCACCTGCTCCTCGTCCGTCAAACGCACCAAGATCGCCCGAAGCGGCAGGTCTTCCGTCAGCGAAAAGGGTCTCTGGGCTTCCTCCGCCACCAACTGACGGCACCGTTCCTCACGAGCGACCTGCGAATCGGAGAAACCGCGCAGATCGACCGTCGTCAAGGCGAACGCCTCTGCCTCTTCGATCACTTGGAACGCTTGTCCGCCCTGCGCCTGATAGCGCGTGCGCAACACTTCGTGGCGGGAGACGATCTCCGTCAGGCCATAGGCCAACGCCTCCGCGTCGAGTTCCCCTTGCAGGCGGAACGCGAGCGGGATGTTGTAAGTCGCCGTGCCCGTCGCGAACTGCTCCAGGAACCACAGCCGCTCTTGAGCGAACGACAAGGCCAACGGCTTGTCGCGATCGATCGGAGTGATCGGCGGCAGATGCAGCCCGTTCTCCTCCGTCCGATCCAGACGGGCGGCCAACCGTTCCACGGTCGGCGCTTCAAACAGCGCCCGCAACGGCAACTCCACCGCGAATTGTTGACGAATCCGCGAGATCAGGCGCGTCGCCAACAGCGAGTGTCCGCCGATCTCGAAGAAAGAATCGGTGATCGACACCTGTTCCAAGCCGAGCACGTCCGCAAACAGCGCCGCCGCTTTTTCTTCCGTCTCGTTGCGCGGTGCCACATACTCGCGTGCGCCCATGCCGTCGCTCGATTCGGGTGCCGGCAGCGCGCCTCGATCCAGCTTGCCGTTGGCGGTCAACGGCAGGTCGTTCAGCAGGACGAAGAACGCAGGCACCATGTACGGCGGCAAGGAAGCTTGCAGGTAGCTACGCAGGTCTTGGCTGCTCGGCACCTTGTCCGCGTCCCTTGCGACCACATAAGCGACCAGCCGCTTGTCGCCGGGGGTGTCTTCTCGCGCGATGACGGCGACTTTGCTCAGGTCGGGGTATTGCGACAACCGGGTCTCGATCTCGCCCAACTCGATGCGGAAGCCGCGGATCTTCACCTGATGATCCCGCCGGCCGAGGAACTCCAAGTTCCCGTCCGGCATCAGGCGCACCAAGTCGCCCGTCTTGTACACCTTTTTCCCCGATGCGGGTTGGAACGGGTGCGGCACGAACGCCTCTTGCGTCAGCTCGGGCCGCTTCCAGTAGCCAAGCGCCAACCCGTCGCCGCCGACATGCAGTTCGCCGACGACGCCGACCGGTACCGGCTGCATCCGCCCGTCGAGTACATAGACTTCGGTGTTGTTGAGCGGGCGGCCGATGGAGACGGTCGAGCCGACATCCTCGACGCGACGCATGGCGTAGCAGGTCGCCATCGTGGTATTTTCCGTCGGTCCGTAAGCGTTGACCAAGGCGTCCAGCGAGAGTTCCCGCAGGGCTTTTGTCACATGGGCGACCGACAGCACATCGCCGCCGGAGAGCAGATGACGCACGCCATGCAAGTCCCCCAGCCGCTGCTCGATCATCTGGTGGAACAGGCCGGCGGTGAGGAACAGAGTCGTCACCCCCGCCTCGCGCACCGTCTCGCCCAGCTCTTCCAGCGACGGCTTGTACGGCGGGAAGATCACCAGCTTCGCCCCGTTGAGCAGGCTGCCCCAGATCTCAAACGTCGAGGCGTCGAAGGAGATCGGCGCGAACTGCAACCAAACGTCCGACTCGGCAAAAGTGAGGCTGTCCTGACCCGTGACGAGGCGCACCACCCCGCGATGCGGGATCGCCACCCCTTTCGGACGGCCGGTGGAGCCGGAGGTGTAGATGATGTGCGACAACCCATCAGCCGCACTCAAAGGGTCGAGGTTGTCCGCGTTTTGACGCGCCAACTCGCTCCCCAACTCCTCGAGGCAAAGCAGACGACCGGAGAACGACGGGCATCTGTCTTGCAGGCTCCGTTGGGTCACCAGCACGGGCGGCTCCACGTCTTCCAACTGGAACTGCAACCGCTCCGGCGGGTTGTCCGGGTCGAGCGGCAGATACGCGCCGCCCGCTTTGAGAATCGCGAGCAGAGAGACGATCAGTTCGACCGACCGCTCCAAGAAGAGAGCGACAGGCGTTTCCCGACCGACACCCAGTTCGCGCAAGTACCCCGCCAAGCGGTTCGCCCGCTCGTTCAGGTCGCGGTAGGTGACCGTTTGTTCTTCCAAGACCAACGCCACCGCATCGGGTCTCGACGCCGCCTGTTTCTCGAACAACTCGTGAATCGTCGCGTCGCGCGGATACGCGCTCGCCGTCGCATTCAACTCGTTGACCAACCGCTGCTGCTCGTCGTCGGTCAGGATCGGCAGTCGTTCCAGCCGCTCGTCCGGCTGGGCCACCGCTCCCGCCAACAGCAGCTCCAAGCTCCGCATCAGGCGGTCGATCGTTTCGCGGTCGAACAGATCGGTGTTGTACTCACACGTCGCCACCAATCCCTCCTCCGTCTCCCCCAGCACGACGGTGAGGTCGAACTTCGCCGTCTGCGAACCGATCTCCACCGGCGTCAAGGTGAGGTCGGGCAGTTGCACCCGCTCATCGGGCGTGTTCTGCAGCACGAACATCACTTGGAACAGGGGCGATTGGCTCATGTCGCGCTCGGGTTGCAAGGTTTCCACCAGTTTTTCAAACGGCACGTCCTGATGGTCGTATGCGCCAAGCGTCACGTCCCGCACCCGTTGCAACAACTGACGGAACGAGAGGTCGCCCGACAGGTCGTTGCGCAGGACGAGCGTGTTGACGAAAAAGCCGATCAGCGGCTCGATCTCGGCGCGGTTGCGTCCGGCGATCGGCGTGCCGACCACCACGTCGTCCTGTCCCGTGTAGCGAGAGAGCAGGACGTTGAAGGCGGCCAACAGCGTCATGAAAAGCGTGACGTCCTCCGCTTGGCTCAACGTTTGCAGGTCGGCGCTCAACGACTTCGGCCACCGCTTCGTGAGCAACGCGCCGCTCGTCGTCTGCACCGCCGGACGAGGGCGGTCGGTCGGCAGGTTCAACACGGGCAGCGAGGTGCCGAGTTGCTGCTTCCAGTAGCTCAACTGCTCGTCCAACACCTCGCCTTGCAACCACTCCCGCTGCCACTGCGCGAAGTCCGCATACTGAATCGGCAGGTCGGGCAACCGCTGCGGTTTGCCCCGTACCCCAGCCCGGTAGAGCTGCGCGAACTCTTGCACCAGCACGCCCGCCGACCAGCCGTCCGACGCGATGTGATGCATCGTGACGACCAGCACATGCGCTTCTGCGTCGAGGCGGATCAGCGTCGCCCGCAACGGCAGGTCCTCCGTCAGCGAGAACGGGCGCATCGCTTCCGCCGCCACCAACTCGCGGACCTTCTCTTCGCGGGCGGACAGCGACAGATCGCTCGCTTGCAGATCGACGTGAGCAAGCTCCAAGTCTACCGTCTCGGCGACCACTTGGAACGCTTCTCCCTCGACCTCGTGATAACGCGTGCGCAACACGTCATGTCGGCGGACGATCTCCCGCAAACCGCTCTCCATCACGCCCACATCGAGCTTGCCCTGCAAGCGGAACGCCAGCGGGATGTTGTACGTCGCCGTCCCCGATTCGAACTGATCCAAGAACCAGAGCCGCTCTTGCGCAAACGACAGTTTCAACGGTTGCTCGCGATCCGCCGGAGTGATCGGCGGCAATCGGTGACCCGTGCTCTCCTGCCCATTCAAGCGGCTTGCCAATTCGCGAACCGTCGGCGCTTCAAACAGGACATGCAACGGCACTTCCCGTTCGAACGCCTGCCGAATCCGCGAGATCAGGCGCGTCGCCAACAGCGAATGCCCGCCCAGTTCAAAAAAGGACGCGGTGACCGACACTTGCTCATAGCCGACCGCCAGCACCTCGGCGAACAACTGCGCCACCTTCTCTTCCACCTCGTTTTGCGGAGCCGCGTATTCGTTGGCCCCCAGATCTTCGCCGTCCGCCGGTGCAGGCAACGCTTTGCGATCCAGTTTGCCGTTTGGCGTCAGCGGCAGTTCGTCGAGGAGCAGGAAGAAGGACGGCAACATATACGGCGGCAACGTGTCTTGCAGATACGCTTTGAGCTCTTGCGTGCCGGGCACGTTGTCTTCGTCCGCCGCCACCACATACGCGACCAGACGCTTGTCGCCGGGGGTATCCTCGCGGGCGATGACCGCCGCCTTGGAGAGGGCGGGGTGTTGCGCCAACAGGGTGACGATCTCGTCCAGCTCGATGCGGAACCCGCGGATCTTCACCTGATGGTCGCGACGACCCAAGAACTCCAAGCGACCGTCCGACCACCAGCGCACCAAGTCGCCCGTCTTGTACAACTTTTCTTCGGGGGAGGCACCAAACGGATTCGGCACGAACGCCTGTCGCGTCAGTTCGGGACGCTGCCAATACCCGTGCGCCACGCCGTCCCCTCCGACATACAA
The DNA here is from genome assembly GCA_035776695.1 of Bacilli bacterium. Classification (GTDB taxonomy): domain Bacteria; phylum Bacillota; class Bacilli; order Tumebacillales; family Tumebacillaceae; genus Tumebacillus. The sequence continues at coordinate 11,325 of DASTWJ010000203.1, read as the reverse complement.
CTCGCCCACCGCCCCGATCGGGACGGGTTGCATCTGCTCGTCGAGCACGTAGACTTCCGCGTGGTTGATCGGGCGACCGATGGAGACGGTGTTCTCCACCTCCTCGACGGAACGCATCACACAGGCGGTCGACATCGAGGAATTTTCCGTCGGGCCGTACGCGTTGACCACGGAGGTCAGGGACAGCTCGGTCAGCGCTCGGCGTACATGCGCCGCCGACAGAATATCGCCCCCGGCGACCATGTGCCGCACACCGCCCAAATCCGCGCCGCGATGCTCGACCATCTGGTGGAACAGACCGGTCGTGAGGAACAGCGTCGTCACACCCGCCTCCCTCACCACCTGCCCCAACTCTTCCAGCGACGGCTTGATCGGCGGGAAGATCACCAGCTTCGCCCCGGTGAGCAAGCTGCCCCAGATTTCCAACGTCGAGGCGTCAAAGGAGATCGGGGCGAATTGCATCCAGACATCCTCCGGGGAGAACGGCAGGAAGTCCTGCTCCTTGACGAGGCGCGACACCCCGCGATGCGGGATCGCCACCCCTTTCGGCTGTCCGGTGGAGCCGGAAGTGTAGATGATATGCGACAACGAATCGGCCTTGCTCCACGGTTCGAGGTTGGCAACACTGTATGATGCCAGCTCCTCGCCCATCTCCTCCACGCACAGCCTCTTCCCCGCATAGGCGGGCCACTTCGCTTCCATGCGGCGCAGGGTCAGGAAGACGGACGGTTGCACATCCTCCAACTGGTAGAGCAAGCGTTCCTGCGGGTTGTCCGGGTCGAGGGCGAGATAAGCGCCGCCCGCCTTGAGCACCGCAAGCAGGGAGACGTACAGTTCGACCGACCGCTCCATGAACAGGGCGACAGGCGTTTCGCTTCCCACACCCAACTCGCGCAGTTTGTGCGCCAATCGGTTCGCCCGCTCGTTCAGTTCACGGTAGGTGACCTGCTCCGAACCGAACGCCAGCGCAACCGCATCAGGTCGTGCCGCCGCCTGTTCTTCAAACAGATCGTGGATCGTCGCGTCCCGGTCATACTTGCTCGCGGACGCAACCGGTTCCGGCGCTCGCCACCCCATGAGGAGATCCCATTCCTGTGGCGAGAGCAGTTTCACTCGTTCATAACGAGACTCCGGCGACGACGCCATCGCTTCCAGCGTCTTCGCATAGTAGCCTGCGATCTCGTCTCGACGCGTCGGCCCGTATTCGCGGCAACTGCCCGTGAGCGCAAGCAACACTTCGCTCGTGTTCAAATCCAAACGAAAATCGACGCCCAAATCGAAGTTGGTCACGCCATAACCGTCTTCCCCCGCCACATCCAAGCTGTTGTCGATCGACTGCAACACATGGAAGTGCGTGTAGTTGAAGGACACTTCGTACAGCGCCTGCCCGCCGAGCTCCTGTTGGATCTGCGCCATCGGATAGCGACGGTACGGCATCACCTCCTGCTCGGCGGTGAAAGTCTGTTGCGCCAACTCGACCCACGAGCCGCCATTCAGCCCCAAGCGAAGCGGCAAGGTGTTCAGGAACAGCCCCAACGCCTTCTCGCCGCCTACCGTTTCGGGGCGGCCGTTGACCACGTAGCCGGTGACCACGTCCATCTGCCCGGAGAGCAGGCTCAAGACGCGCAAGTGTGCAGCCAACAGGACGCTTTTGACAGGCACGCCCGCTTGTTCCGCCAAGCGTTTCAAGCCTTGGGACACCTCATGCGAGATCGGAACCGGTTGGTAGAAACTCCCCGTTTCCTCCTCTTCTTGCGACCCATTCAACCCTTGCGGCTCTTGCGCCCGACGCGGCACCTCGGTCACCGTCAGATCCTCCAACCGCTGGTGCCAGAACGCCCGCATCTCGTCCGAAGCCAGCGCCTCGCGCTCCAGCCGCACATAGTCGCGGAACATCCACGGGAAAGACGCTTCGTCCGTCACCGCTTCGCCCGCCACCGCCTTGGCGTAGAGGTCGAACAGTTCGGCCAGCATCGTGGCGACACTCCAGCCGTCGAGCACCGCATGGTGCTCCGTGAAGGCGAACTGGAAACGGTCGTCGCTCAGGAGATGCACATGAAAACGCACCGCCGGCGCTCGGGTCAGGTCAAAATGATTCCGTTTCTCCGCTTCCATCCATGCCTGCAATTGCGTTTGCTGCTCCCCTTCCGCCCACTCGCGCAAGTCGCGAATCTGCAACGGGAGCTCGACTTCTCTATGTACCACCTGCATCGGTTCGCTGAACCCGGTGAGATGAAACGATGTCCGCAGGGACGGGTGGCGTTGCACCAAGGCGGCGACCGCCTGTTGCATCGCTTCGCGAGCAAACGCGTGGCGCACGTTAAACACATAGACGTTGTGATAGAAGGACGATTCCGGGTGGAGCAGGTTGTGGTAGATCATCCCTTCCTGCAACTTGACCAGCGGGAACGCATCTTGCGCATCGTCCGGCAGCAAAGCGCGATCCGCCTCGGAGATCAGGGCGAACGGCGGGAGCTCGTCCTCCTCCGGCGTTGCGTTTGCCCCGTGCGTGACGCACGGCGTCAGGTCGCGGATCGTCTGGTGGCGAAACAGGTCTTGCAGCGTGAAGTTCAAACCGTGGCGACGCGCTTCCGCCAGCACTTGAATGCTCAGGATCGAGTCGCCGCCCACTTCGAAGAAGCGGTCGTCGATGCCGACTTGCCCCAGCTTGAGCACAGAGGCCCAGATGTCGGCGAGCGTTCGCTCCACCTCGTTGCGCGGAGCCACATACTCCTGCTGTGCCCGCGTGCCTTGGTCAGGGGCGGGCAGAGCGCGGGTGTCCGTCTTGCCGTTCGGGGTGAGCGGGAACGCGTCCAACACGACAAAGGCGGACGGAACCATGTAAGCGGGCAACTCGCCTTTCAGCGCTTGGATCAGGTCGGCCGTCGGCAGCTCGCGGCCCGCTTGGGCGACGAGGTAGGCGACCAGACGCTTGTCGCCCGGGTTGTCTTCGCGCACGAGGACGACCGCTTCCCGCACCGCGTCCAGCTTGGTCAGCGCCGACTCGATCTCACCGAGCTCGATGCGGAAGCCGCGCACCTTGACTTGGTGGTCGGAGCGGCCTTGGTATTCCAGTTCACCATCCCCGAGGTAGCGGGCGAGGTCGCCCGTCTTGTAGAGGCGCGAGGTCGCTTCCGGAGAACCTTTTGCAAAAGGGTTCGCTGTAAAGCGCTCGGCGGTCAGCTCGGGACGGTTGAGATACCCGCGGGCCAGACCTGCGCCGCCGACGTACAGTTCGCCGACCACGCCGATCGGGGCCGGTTCGAGATGCGCGTCGAGGACGTAGACTTGCAGGTCGGGGATCGGCACGCCGATCACGCTGCCTCGGTTCGCTTGCACGTCCGCTTGCGTGATCTCGCGGAAGGTGACGTGGACGGTGGTTTCCGTGATCCCGTACATGTTGATCAGGCGCGGCTGTTGATCGCCGTGACGGTTGAACCACGGGGCCAGGCTTTGCAGTTCCAGCGCTTCGCCGCCGAAGATCACGTAGCGCAAGGCGAGGCGGTCGGAGATGCCTTGCAACTCTTCCGCCGCGATCAGTTGGCGAAAGGCGGACGGCGTTTGGTTGAGCACGGTCACGCCTTCTGCGCACAGCAGCTCGTAGAACGCTTCCGGCGAGCGGGAGGTGAGATATGGCACGATGACGAGCTTGCCGCCGTAGAACAAAGCCCCCCAGATCTCCCAGACCGAGAAGTCAAACGCGTAGGAGTGGAACAGCGTCCAGACATCCTGTTCGTGAAAGCCGTACCACGCTTCAGTCTCGGTGAACAGGCGAACCGCGTTCCGGTGCGGGATCAGCACGCCTTTGGGCTTACCGGTGGAGCCGGACGTATAGATGACGTAGGCCAAGTTGTCGGCGTTCACATCGGCGTTCGGGTTGTCGCCGCTCTGCTCGGCGATCCGGGCAGCGTCGCGGTCGACGCAGACGGCGGTGAGACCCGCAGGTGCTTTGCTCAGGTAGCGTTCGGCGGTGATCAGCGCGTCGACGGCGGCGTCTTGCAACACGAAGGCGATCCGCTCTTCGGGGTACGTCGGGTCGAGCGGCACGTACGCGCCGCCCGCCTTCAAGACGGCGAGCAGGGCGACGATCATGTCGAGCGAGCGGTCGAGGCAGACGCCGACGAGCGACTCGGCCCCGACACCCTGCTGTTGCAGATGGTGAGCCAGTCGGTTTGCCCGCTCGTTCAGTTCACGGTAGGTGAGTTGCTCTTGCTCGTAGGACAGCGCGATGCGATCCGGGTAAGCCGCGACGCTCTGCTCGAACCGGTGGTGGATGCAGGGAGCGGAGTCACATTTTGCCGGTTCGGTCTGCAAGGTGCGTTCGGACCACGCCAGCAGTTGTTGTCGCTCGGCGTCCGGCACCATCGGCAGGCGCGTGATCTCCAGCTCCGGGTGAGTTGCGATGCTTGCGAGCAGCCGCTGCAAGTGTTCGCCCATGCGTTGGATCGTGGCGCGGTCGAACAGGTCGGTGTTGTACTCCAAGTGCGCCGCCAAACCGTCCTCGCCTTCGGAGACGGACAAGGTCAGGTCGAACTTGGCCGTGGCACTGTTCGCTTCGACCAAACTCATCGTCAGGTCGGGCAGGTTGATTTCGCGCATCGGCGTATTTTGCAGGACGAACATCACTTGGAAGATCGGCGGGAAGCTCATGTTGCGCTCAGGTTGCAACTCGGCCACCAACTTCTCAAACGGCACGTCCTGATGATCGAACGCATCGAGCGTCGTGTGCCGCACCCGCTCCAACAGGTCGAGGAACGTCGCGTCGGTCATGTCCGTGCGCAGGGCCAGCGTGTTCACGAACAGGCCGATCAGCGGCTCGATCTCCCCTCGGTTGCGCCCGGCGATCGGCGAGCCGACGATCAGGTCGGACTGGCCGGTGTAGCGATAGAGCAGCGTTTTGTAGGCGGCCAGCAAGGTCATGAACAGGGTGGCGCCTGCCCGTTGGCTCAGCGCTTTCAGTTGCTCCGTCACCTGCTTCGGCACGCGAAACGTGTGAGAGGAACCGTTGTGCGTCTGCTGCGGCGGACGCGGGCGGGCGGTGGGCAGTTGGAGGACGGGCAGGTGTCCGCCCAGCTTTTCCTTCCAATAAAAGAGCTGCTTGCCCATCGCTTCGCTTTCCATGAACTCCCGCTGCCATTCGGAGAAGTCCGCGTATTGGATCTCCAGCTCCGGCAAAGCGGGCGGCAGGTCGGCGGCAAACGTTTGGTAGAGCATCACCAGCTCTTGGATCAGCACGTCGTTCGACCAGCCGTCCGAGATGATATGATGCAGGGTCAGGAGCAACACATGGTCGCCCTCCCGCACCCGAATCAACCGCCCGCGAAACAGCGGGCCGGTCGCGAGCGAGAAGGGGCGTTGCGCCTCTTCATCCGCCAATTCCCCCACTAAGGCTTCCCGTTGTTCCTCTGCGCCTTCCGTCAGCTCGACCAGCGGCAACGAGAACGCGACGGAGGGCGAGATGACTTGCATCACCTCGCGCCCCTCCACCGCAAAATGCGTGCGCAGCGACTCATGTCGCCACATGATCTCCTCCAACGCCTGTTCCAGCGCCGCGACCTGCAAGTGGCCTTGCAGGCGCACGGCGATCGGCATGTTGTAGATCGGGTTGCCCGGCATCAGTTCGTCGAGGAAAAACAAGCGCTGCTGGGCGTACGAAGCCGGAAACACGTAAAATTCGTTTTCGTCCGACTCCGCTTGCTCGTTGGTTTCTGTTTCGTATCTTGCATCTGTCATGCGTCCGAGATCCCCCTTGTCTGTTCCTGCACTTAACTCCGTACCCGACGGCGTTCGCGGCCGCGGGCCACGATCTTGCCTTCTTGCGGCGGCGCGGTCTGTTGCTCGGCGCTCGCTTCGATCGCGGCGGCGACGGCGGCCACGGTCGGGGTTTCGAACAGCTTGCGCAGCGGCAGTTCCACTTGGTATTCCTGACGTACGCGCGACGCCAAGACGGTCGCGAGCAGCGAATGCCCGCCCAAAGCGAAGAAGTTGTCATGCACCCCGACCGGCTCGACTTGCAAGAGCTCGCTCCAGATCCGGGCGATCTTCGCTTCTCGTTCGTTGCGCGGCGCCACATATTCGACCGACGCATCGCGCAGCACGAAATCCGGCTCCGGCAAGGCGCGGCGGTCGAGCTTGCCGTTGTGGGTCAACGGCAGGCGGTCGAGGAACACGTACGCGTCCGGCACCATGTACTCCGGCAGTTGTTCGCGCAGCGTCGCGGAGATCGCTTGCGGGTCGAGTTCTTCCTCGGTACGAGACGGCACCAGATAGGCGACGAGTCGCTTCGTGCCGCTCTTGTCCGTCCCATCGATCACCGCCGCCTCGCGTACGGACGATTGTTGCAGCAGCAACGTCTGAATCTCGCCCAGCTCGATGCGATGACCGCGGATCTTCACCTGTTGGTCGATCCGCCCCAGATAAGCGAGCGCACCGTTTGGAAGGTAGCGCACGAGGTCGCCCGTCTTGTACAGGCGCGACGCTTCTTCTCCCCCGAACGGGTTGCGGATAAACGTTTGTTCGGTCAGCTCCGCACGGTTGAGGTACCCTCGCGCCAACCCTGCGCCACCGATGTACAATTCGCCCGGCACGCCGACGGGCACCGGCTGGCGGTGTTCGTCGAGCACGTACGCGTGGACGTTGTGAATCGGGTGGCCGATCGGGATGTGACCCTGCCCACCCTCCGGGCGGCAATCCCAAACGATTGCGTCGATACACGTCTCCGTCGGGCCGTACAGGTTATGAACGGCGGTGTGCGGCAGGCGTTCGAACACGCGCTTGACCGTGGCGGGCGGCAACGCTTCCCCGCCGCAGAACAGGTGGTGAAGCGTCTTGATCTCCGCCACGTTCGGCTCTTCCAAGAACGCTTGCAGCATCGACGGCACCAGTTGCAGGCGCGTGATGCCGTGTGCGATCACGGCGTCGACCAGATAGCGGCTGTCCTGATGCCCGTCCGGTTCCGCCAGCACCAACCGCGCACCCGCCAGCAACGGCGCGTGGAATTCCCAGACGGAAGCGTCGAAGCCGAACGGCGTTTTTTGCAAAACGGCATCTTGCGCCGTCAGCGGGTAGTCCGCTTGCATCCACAGCATGTGGTTGACGATGGCGCGGTGCGGGATCATGACGCCTTTCGGTCGACCGGTCGAGCCGGAGGTGTAGATGACATAAGCCAGTCGATCCTCCGGCAAGTCGAGCTGCGGGTTTGCGCCGGAGGCGGAGGTCAGCGCCTCGTCTTGATCGAGCAAAAGCGAGTCGGCCTGTTCGCCGCCAAGCCCTGCTACACGCTCGGAGACCGCCTTCGTCGTGAGCACGACCGAGACGGCTGCGTCTTCGAGCATAAAGCGCAGGCGGTCGGTCGGCAGGGACGGATCGAGCGGGAGGTATGCTTGGCCCGCTTTCAGGATGCCGTACATCCCGACGACCATCTCCAAGGAACGGTCGGTGAGCAGGCCGACGATCTTCTCTTCCGCTCCGCCCGGCAGATCGAGCAGACGATGAGCGACTCGGTTGGCCCTCTCGTTCAGCTCCCGATAGGTCAGGCGCTCGTCCTCGAAGACGACCGCCACCGCGTCCGGCGTCGCCTCCGCCCGTCGCTCCAAGAGGTGGTGCAACCGCAGGTCGGTCGGGTAGGCGACAGGTTCCGTCCTCCACGCCTTCACCTGCCGCTCCCGTTCCGCTTCGGTCAAAAGGGGCAGTTGCGACAGGCTCTGTTCCGGTTGCTCGACCACCGCTTCCAGCAAGGTGGTCAGGTGAGCCAGCAAGCGTTGGGCCGTCGCTTCGTCAAACAGGTCGCGGCTGTATTCCAGACCCGTCTGCAACCCGTCCGCCGTCTCGGTCATCGTCAGCGTCAGGTCAAATTTCGCCGTGCCAAATCCCGTCTCATACGGCGTGAGCGTCAGGTCGGACAGCTCCACTTGCGACAGGGACTCCTCCTGCAGCGCGAACATCACTTGGAACAGCGGCGTGTAGGACATGTCGCGTTCCGGCTGCAGGACTTCGACCAACTTCTCAAACGGCACGTCTTGGTGAGCGTATGCGCCCAGCGACGTCTCGCGCACCTGTTGCAGGAGTTCGCGGAAGCTCATCTCGGAGGAGAGCTGCGAGCGAAGCACCAGCGTGTTGACGAAGAAGCCGATCAGTCCCTCCGCTTGGGCGTGCGAACGGTTGGCGATCGGGGTGCCGACCGCGATGTCGTCCTGCCCCGAATAGCGATGGAGCAAGACGTTGAAGGCGGAGAGCAAGGTCATGAACAAGGTGACATCCTCGCGGCGGCTCAAGTCGTTCAAGCGGTCGGTCAGCGACTTGGGCAGCCGCGTTTGGCAGAGACCGCCGTCCGTGTTGCGGACGGGCGGACGCGGGCGGTCGGTCGGCAGTTGCAGCACCGGCACGCCGTCGCCAAGCGTCTGCTTCCAGTAGTCGATCTGCCCGTCCAACACATCGCCTTGGAGCCATTGGCGCTGCCAGCGGGCGTAGTCGGCGTATTGGATGTCGAGCGGCGGCAGGGACGGGTTCTGCCCGTTCGCCACAGCTCCGTAGAGCTCCGACAGGTCGCGCACGAGCACGCCCATCGACCAGCCGTCGGACACGATGTGATGCATCGTCAAGAGCAACACATGATCGTCCGAGGTCAGTCGGAGCAGCTTCGCCCGGACCAGCGAACCTTTTGCCAGATCGAACGGTTGTCGGGCTTCTTCGCGGGCCAAGCGTTCGACTTCCGACTCCCGTTGCGCTTCGGGCAGGGTGTCGAGCAGGATCGTCTGCAGCGGCAGGTCTTGTGCGGCGTGAATCACCTGCACCGGTTGACCGTCTGTGTTGGCGAACGTCGTGCGCAAGGTTTCGTGACGCGCGACGAGAGCTTGCAGGCTCCGCTCCAACGCCTCCGCGTCCAAACGCCCTTGCAGCCGCACGGCGATCGGGATGTTGTAGGCGCTCTCTCCCGGCGCGATCTGGTCGAGCAGCCAGAGGCGCTCTTGGGCGAAAGAGACCGGCCAGTTGTTGCCGTCCGCACGGTCGAGCGGGACGAGTGCGGGCCGGTTCGCCGTCCCTTGCCCCCGCTCGATCCGCTCCGCCAAGCCGCCGAGGGTCGGGGCTTCGAACAGGTCGCGCATCGAGAGGTCGGAGCCGAACTGCTCGCGGGCGCGGGAGACGAGCTGCATCGCCAGCAGCGAATGTCCGCCGAGGGTGAAAAAGTCGCTTTCCACGCCCACTTTTTCCACGCCGAGGGTCTCGGTGAAGAGGTCGGCGAGGCGCTGTTCCGTCTCGGTGCGCGGGGCGGTTTGGACCCTGTCGCCACCGCCGCCGTACTCGGGTGCGGGCAGGGCGCGGGTGTCCGTTTTGCCGTTGGGCGTGAGCGGAAGCGCGTCCAGCCAGACATAGGCGTTCGGGATCATGTAGTCGGGCAAGTCGCTGCGCAGCGCTTGGGGCAGGTCGATCGGCGGCAGGTCGTCGTCTCCTTGGGCGGGGACGAGGTAGGCGACGAGACGCTTGTCGCCCGGCGTGTCTTCGCGCACGAGGACGACCGCTTCCCGCACCGCCTCCTGCTTGAGCAGCGTCGATTCGATCTCGCCCAGTTCGATCCGGAAGCCGCGCACTTTGACTTGGTGGTCGGAGCGGCCTTGGTATTCCAGTTCGCCGTCGGCGAGGTAGCGGGCGAGGTCGCCCGTCTTGTAGAGGCGCGAGGTCGCTTCCGGAGACCCTTTTGCAAAAGGGTTCGCTGTGAAGCGCTCGGCCGTCAATTCGGGACGGTTGAGGTAGCCGCGGGCCAGACCTGCGCCTCCGACGTACAGCTCGCCGACCACGCCGATGGGAGCCGGTTCGAGGTGCCGGTCGAGGACGTAGACTTGCAGGTCGGGGATCGGTTGGCCGATCACGCTGCCTCGGTTCGCTTCCACATCCGCTCGGGTGATCTCGCGGTAGGTGACGTGGACGGTAGTTTCCGTGATGCCGTACATGTTCACCAAGCGCGGCTGTTCGTCGCCGTGGCGGTTGAACCACGGGTTGAGGCTTTGCAGTTCAAGCGCCTCCCCGCCGAAGATCACGTAGCGCAGGGCGAGGTCTTGCGACCGGCCGCGCATCTCTTCCGCCGCGATCAGTTGGCGGAACGCGGACGGGGTTTGGTTGAGCACCGTCACGCGCTCTTGGACGAGCAGGTCGTAGAACGCTTCCGGCGAGCGGGTCGTGAGGTACGGAACGACGACGAGCCGGCCGCCGTAGAACAACGCCCCCCAGATCTCCCAGACCGAGAAGTCAAACGCGTAGGAGTGGAACAACGTCCAGACGTCCTCTTGGTTGAAGCCGTACCAGTCTCGCGTCTCGGTGAACAGACGGATGACGTTGCGGTGCGGGATCAGCACGCCTTTGGGCTTGCCGGTGGAGCCCGAGGTGTAGATGACGTAGGCCAGGTTGTCGGCGTGGACGTCGACGTTCAGGTTGTCGCCGCTCTGTTCGGCGATCTGTGCCGCGTCGCGGTCTACGCAGATCGTTGTGAGGCCGGACGGTGCTTTGTCGAGATATTGTTCGGCCGTCACGAGCGCGTCGACTGCCGCGTCTTCCAGCACGAAGGCAATGCGCTCTTCGGGGTACGTCGGGTCGAGCGGGACGTACGCGCCGCCCGCTTTTAGGACGGCGAGCAGGGCGACGACCATCTCCGGCGAACGGTCGAGGCAGACGCCGACGAGGGATTCCGCGCCTACGCCTTGCTGATGCAGCAGATGCGCGAGTCGGTTTGCCCGCTCGTTCAGTTCACGGTAGGTCAGGTGCTCTTGTTCATAAGACAGCGCGAGGCGGTCGGGATGCATAGCCACACTCTGTTCAAACCGGTGATGGATGCAGGCGTCCGGCTGCGTGTGCGCTCTGCCTGCGGACAGGCCTTCCGCCCAAGCCAGCACTTGTTGTCGCTCGGCGGCTGTGACCAGCGGCAGGCGGCTGATCGCTTGTTCGGGCGCTTCGACGATGCCGGTCAACAAGGTCTGCAGATGCTCGCCCATCCGGCGCATCGTCGCTTCGTCAAACAGGTCGCGGCTGTACTCGAACGCGACCTGCAAGCCGTTTGCCGCTTCGGTCATCGTCAGCGTCAAGTCGCATTTGGCCGTGCCGAATTCGGTCTCGTACGAGGTGAGCGTCAGGTCGGGCAGTTCGGCGTGAGACAGCGCTTCGTCTTGCAGCGCGAACATGACTTGGAACAGCGGCGTGTAGGACAGATTGCGCTCCGGTTGCAGGGCTTCGACCACTTTTTCAAACGGCACGTCTTGGTGGGCATACGCGCCCAAGGCCGTGTCGCGCACTTGATGCAGCAGGTCGAGGAAGCTCATCTCCGGGGAGAGCTCCGCC
>DASTWJ010000202.1:0-2440 GCA_035776695.1 Bacilli bacterium | reverse complement strand
CGCTTGCCCGGAGGTGCAGTCGCGCCTGCGATGAAGCCAACGACCGGCTTCGTGCAGTTTTCCTTGATCCATTCAGCCGCTTCTTCTTCTGCGGTGCCGCCGATTTCGCCGATCATGATGATCGCGTCGGTGTCCGGATCGTTCTGGAACAGTTCCAGCACGTCGATGAAGTTGGTGCCGTTAACCGGGTCGCCGCCGATACCGACAGCGGTCGATTGGCCGATGTTCTCAACGGTGAGCTGGTACACGGCTTCGTAGGTCAAGGTGCCGGAGCGGGAGACGACGCCCACGCGGCCCGGGGTGTGGATGTAGCCCGGCATGATGCCGATCTTGCATTCGCCCGGCGTGATGACGCCCGGGCAGTTCGGCCCGATCAGGCGGGTGCGCTTGCCTTCCATGTAGCGGCGCACTTTGACCATGTCGAGAACCGGGATGCCTTCGGTGATGCAGATGACGAGGTCGAGATCTGCGTCGACCGCTTCCATGATGGAATCGGCTGCGAACATCGGCGGAACGTAAATGACGGAAACGGTTGCGCCGGTCGCTTCTTTTGCTTCGTTGACGGTGTTAAATACCGGGATGCCTTCGATGGTGGTGCCACCTTTGCCCGGGGTAACGCCCGCTACCATTTGGGTGCCGTATGCAACGGCTTGTTGGGTATGGAAAAGGCCGGTTTTGCCCGTGATGCCTTGGGTCATGACCTTCGTATCTTTGTTAATCAGGATAGACATGTTGGAAACCTCCTCCGCTCGATTATTTCACCAGTGCGACGATCTTTTGGGCAGCGTCCGCCAAGCTGTCGGCTGCGACGATGTTCAGACCGGATTCGTTCAGCATCTTTTTGCCCAGGTCGACGTTGGTGCCTTCGAGGCGCACGACGAGCGGGTGGCTGAGGCCGACTTCCTTCGCAGCGGCGATCACGCCTTCTGCGATGGTGTCACACTTCATGATGCCGCCGAAGATGTTGACCAGAATGCCGTTGACGTTCGGGTCGGACAGGATGATCTTGAACGCTGCGGTTACTTTCTCGGTGGTCGCACCGCCCCCTACGTCGAGGAAGTTGGCCGGGGTGCCGCCGAAGTGTTGGATGGTATCCATCGTCGCCATCGCCAGACCTGCGCCGTTGACCATGCAACCGATGTTGCCTTCGAGCGCGATGTAGGTCAGGTCGAACTTGGACGCTTCGATTTCCTTCGGGTCTTCTTCGTCGAGGTCGCGCATCTCAAGGATGTCCTTGTGACGACCCAGTGCGTTGGAGTCGAAGTTCAGCTTCGCGTCGAGCGCGATGACTTTGCCGTCGCCGGTGACGACGAGCGGGTTGATCTCCGCGATGGAGCAGTCGTTTTCGATGAACGCTTGGTACAGGCCCATCATGAATTTGACCGCTTGTTTCACTTGGTCTTTCGGAATGTTGATCGCGTAAGCCAGGCGTTGCGCTTGGAACGGTGCCAAGCCGATCGCCGGGTCGACCACTTCCTTGAAGATCTTCTCCGGAGTCGCAGCTGCCACTTCCTCGATCTCGGTGCCGCCCTCTTCGGATGCCATCATGACGACGCGCTGGGTCGCACGGTCGATGACGACGCCGACGTAGTATTCCTTTTGGATGTCGGACAGTTCTTCGATCAGCAGGCGCTTGACCACTTTGCCTTCCGGACCGGTTTGGTGGGTGACCAAGGTCATGCCCAGGATCTGTTCTGCATATGTACGTACTTCGTCAAGGCTCTTGCCCAGCTTGACGCCGCCGGCCTTGCCGCGGCCACCCGCGTGGATTTGCGCTTTGACGACCGCTTTGCCGCCAAGGTCTTCCGCAATCTTAACAGCCTCATCTACGGAAAAAGCGACGCTGCCGTTCGGAACAGTGACGCCGTACTTTTTCAAGACAGCTTTGCCTTGATACTCGTGAATGTTCATTCCCTTTCCTCCTCCACTTCTTGTCAATACCAGAAAACAGTAAGAAAGCCAGTCAAAACATGTAATTCGACTTCTTTCGCCACTTCCCTGCCACGTCCGGCAAAGTCGAACTATTTGAACTTTTGTTCGCTATCATATTGCACGCGCTGTTGACAGGCTTCGCAAATGTAAACGGAATCGCCCGTTTTCGCAGACTTCAGATCGTCGACGGCAGACGGTGCGACGCCGTGGTCGGTGCCGCAGATCGCGCAACGAAGCTGGTACTCGTTCATCTGAGCTTCCTCCCTTTTCGGTCAAAGGTCAAACTTGCAGACGTCCGTAGTATGCGATTCAGATCGTTCCACCATGCAACAGGCGGGTCAGGGGTGGGAGATCCGCTAGTGATTGACTTTCTTGACCGGCTTGTCGGTCAGGCCCGATTTGTCGCTGGCCCATTCCGGGTCTTCGTCGTCCATCAGGTCGAGAATGCGAGCGACGACTTCGGCGATCGTGTCTTGGCCGTAGAGCTCGTCGCCCAGTTCCTTCTCCA
>DASTWJ010000201.1:0-2505 GCA_035776695.1 Bacilli bacterium | reverse complement strand
TCCCCGTTGTACATCGCGCCGATCTGCGGAATCGTCACATGCGACTCGTCGATGATCAGCAAGAAATCCTCCGGGAAAAAGTCGAACAGCGTGCTCGGCTTGCTGCCCGGCGGACGGCCTTCCAAGTGGCGCGAGTAGTTCTCGATGCCGGAGCAGAAGCCGATCTCCGCCATCATTTCGAGGTCGTAGTTGGTGCGTTGCTCCAAGCGCTGCGCTTCCAGCAGTTTACCGGCATCGTTCAGTTCCTTCAAGCGCACTTCCAATTCTTCGCGAATCGTTTGCATCGCCGCTTCCATCTTGTCGCCCGAGGTCACGAAGTGAGATGCCGGGTAGATGGCGATATGCTGACGTTGGCCGAGAATCTCGCCGGTCAGCGTGTCGACTTCGGTGATCCGGTCGATCTCATCACCGAAAAATTCCACCCGAACCGCCGATTCGGAGCGCGAGGCGGGGAAGATCTCGACCACGTCGCCGCGCACGCGGAACGTACCCCGGGTAAAGTTGATATCGTTGCGCTCATATTGCATGTCGACGAGTTTGCGCAGCACGTCGTCGCGATTTTTCTCCATGCCGATGCGCAGCGAGAGCACGAACTTGTAATATTCGATCGGAGAACCCAAGCCATAGATCGACGACACGGACGCGACGACGATCACGTCGGTGCGCTCGACCAACGCGGACGTCGCCGAGTGGCGCAGTTTGTCGATCTCGTCGTTGATCTTCGCGTCTTTTTCAATAAACGTATCGGTGGACGGAATATACGCTTCCGGTTGGTAGTAGTCATAGTAAGACACAAAATATTCGACCGCATTGTTCGGGAAAAACTCTTTGAACTCGGCCGCCAATTGCGCGGCGAGCGTCTTGTTGTGGGCCATGATCAGCGTCGGCTTGTTGACGTTGGCGATCACGTTGGCCATCGTAAACGTCTTGCCGGTACCGGTCGCCCCCAGCAACGTCTGGTGCTTGTCCCCACGTTCCACGCCGGACACCAATTGCTCGATCGCCGTCGGCTGATCCCCGCGCGGCTCGTACTCGGAGACCAGTTCAAACGGTTGATGTTCGCGTTGCATCTCCCAACACCTCCAGTTTCTCACCCTTCATTATACACCAGTTCGCCCCGCACCCAGTAAGCGTGACCGCAGAAAAAAACAGATGAGACACAACGTCTCATCTGCCTTCGAATCTCTATGGAGCAATCACAGTCGTCGCCGCACCCGACGCGTCTTCTCCAAACGGCGAAATCGAATCGGCCTGATACTTGCGCAACACGATCAGGTTCACTCGACGGTTCGACGCGCGATGTTCAGGCGTGTCGTTCTTCGCCAGCGGCACGGTGTCCGAATACCCGACCGCATGCATCCGCTCCGACGGCAACCCGGTGCCTTCGAAGAAGTGAAGCACGTTGATCGCCCGTTGCGCCGACAGCTCCCAGTTCGACGGGAAGCGCGACGTGTGAATCGGCACATTGTCGGTGTGGCCTTCAATCGCCACTTCGTTGGAGACGACCTGCAAGAACGGTGCCAAACCGTTGAGAATCCGCTGCGCTTCCGGCTTCAGTTGCGCTTCCCCCGAAGCGAACAGGGCGGCGTCGTTTAAGGTGATCTGCACGCCGCGAGCGGTGTCGATCACGTTCAAGGAACCGGCCAACCCGTTGGCGCGAATAAAGTCCTCGACTTTCTTCTTCACGTCGTCGAGCTTCTGTTGCTCTTGGTTTTTCATCACCTGTTCCATCTGTTCTTTGACCTTGTTCTTGAGCTGGTTCGGCTCCGATTCCTTGGTCGTTTTCGAGATGATGCCGGTGTTGCCCATGCTCTCGATCTGCACTTGGTTCGACGGGTGCAACGCCTTGCTCAAGGAAACGGACAGCGAATCGAATTTCGACTGGTCGATCTGCGACATCGCATACATGACCACGAAGAAAATCATCAGCAGGGTGATCAAGTCCGAATAGGTGATCAGCCAGCGCTCATGGTTCTCGTGTGCGCCATGCCCCTTTTTACGCCGTCTCGACATTGGCTTCCCCTACCTCTGCCTTCGGATCGCGCAACTTCGGTGCCAGGAAGGCTTTCAGTTTCTGGCCGAGGATGTTCGGGTTCTCGCCCGCTTGGATCGACAAGATCCCCTCGATCATCAATTCCCGAATCAAAATCTCCTGTTTCGTGCGGTTCTTCAGCTTGGTGGCCATCGGCAGGTAGATGACGTTCGCCGACGCGACGCCGTACAGGGTCGCGATAAACGCCGTCGCGATCTGCGGACCGAGCGAGTTGACGTCCGACAGGTTGCCGAGAACGTGAACCAAGCCCATAACCGTACCGATAATCCCCATCGTCGGGGCAAAGCCGCCCGCCTGCTCTAACGCCTGCGTGCCCATCTCATGTCGCTGCTCGATGTAGGTCAGCTCGGTCTCCAAGATCGAACGAACCAAGTCCGGGTCGACCCCGTCGACGACGAGGCGTACGCCGTTTTTGAAAAATTCATCGTCGTACGTTTCGATCTTTTCCTCCA
>DASTWJ010000200.1:0-3748 GCA_035776695.1 Bacilli bacterium | reverse complement strand
ACATCAAAAAGACCGATGCAAACTTTTACCCTGCAACCTGTCAAACTTGAAGGCTCCAAGGGAAAAAGTCTGCATCGGTCTCGATTGCATGACCTGTAGACTTGATGTGTTGCGACTCTTTTCCTAAGGCGGAAACCATTTTTCCGCATGGGTAAGAAGAGGTCGCATCTATTGGACCTTCCCTGCTTTAGCCGACGAAGTTAGCTGACGGGTAGGATGGCAGAGAAGCAGTTCATCCCTCCTGCATACGCAAGATTAACCCCTCGATGTCAAGCATCTACTGTGGTTCCTCCGCTTCCGAGAATTCGGAATTAGGCCAATGCGATTCGGTTGTGTGTACCGCTCACGATTGCTGTCTTTATGTTATCTAAATTTGTAACAAGGTTCAACCAAGGGATTCCGTGGTTTCCCTTGGGTTTCTTTGGTTATACCTGAATCCCCATTCATGACCTAGTGTATGATGCCTATTCCTAAGTGTTCCTGCCGTATCCTTCAAAGTCCCAAAGGATCGACATATTATGAGTCTCTTCTAGCGCAGGAACACTTTCTGAAAGAATCCGGCTCGCCAGCGCGGCAATCCGTCGCGGATTTGCGGATGCAGATGGTTGGTCAGCACGACGGCCGAGACCTTGCTCAACGGGTCCAGCCAGAGGGCGGCGCCGGTGTTGGCGACAAGGCCGTAAGACATCGTCGGGACGCTGTCGCCAAGCGTACAGGCGTGGGTGGCCAGCTCCCAGCCGAAGCCTCGTTCGCGGCCGGCATCAGTGGTGTGCGCATGGGTCGCCAAGGCGACGAGCATCGAATCGAGGTAGCGCTCGCGTTGGAACACGCCTTTGCGCAACCACATCTCGGCGAAGCGCGTCAGGTCACCCGCCGTCGAAAACAAGCCGGCCTGTCCACCCACGCCGTCCAGCCCGTAATAGGCGTTGCCGTCGAGCACTTCCCCGCAGATCAGATGCGGCCTCCATGGAAACGAACCCTTTTCCCCAAAAGGCGCACAGCGTTTGCGCTCCGACTCGTCGCCGATCTCCAGCGCCGCGCAGATCTCCTCCGGCAGCCCGCCTCCGGTGGCGAAGGCCGTCTGGTTCATCTCAAGCGGCGTGAACACCAACCGTTCGCAGACCTCCGGCAGCTCGCGATCCCAGATGCGTTCCAGTGCAAACCCGAGCAGCAGAAAACCGAAGTCGCTCGCCACCACCCGCTCCCCCGGCTGGGCTTCGAGCGGCAGGTCGGCGAGAGCGCGCAGGTAGGCTTTGACCCCGCGGGCTTGCAGAAACAGCGGCCGCCAACTCGGCAGTCCGGCGGTGTGGGTGAGCAGTTGAAACACGGTGATCTTGCCTTTTGCATGGCGGTCCGCCCCGGTGGCGAACTCGGGCAGGTAGCGGGCGATCGGGTCGAGCAGCGACAATTTGCCCAACTGAATCGTCCGCAAGACGGCCGGCAACGTCGCCGTCACCTGCGTGAGGCTGCCGAGATCAAACCGCGTGTCGATCGACATCGGCCGCTCGTTCGGCGACATCTCCGCCAACCCGTGCGCTTCGAAAAACATCGGATCGCCGTTGCGGGCGACGCACACAACCGCCCCGGCATACACCTCGTTATCCAACCCTTGCAGAATCGCTCTACGCATCATTTGTTCCTCCCCCGTTTCTAGCGTTCTACTGGCAATCTATGAGGGAAGAACGTAAAAAAGACCCCGTTTCACTAGAAAACGAGGTCTTGGGACAAGCGCTTGCAGGTTGTCGCTTAGTCGTCGTTGCCGCCCAAGTTGATGCCGAACAGACGCAGCACGAACAGGAGCAAATTGACGAAGTTGAGGTACAGGTTGAGCACCACCATCGGCACGAGCTCTTCCGGCACGCCGTAACGAGCGACGCGGGAGACGTCGTACAGGGTGAAGCCGATGAAGATGAAGATCCCGAGCAGCGTGTACAACAGGTACATCGTGTTGCCAAGCGGTGCGAACAGGTTCCACAGGCCCATGCCGATCAGCGCGAGAATGCCGACCGTCAGGAAGCCGCCGAGGAACGAGAAGTCCGCTTTCGACTTCCACGCATAGAGCGCAGCCCCGCCGTACGCCAGCGTGGTGACGCCAAACGCCATCATCACCATGTTGCCGCCGATTGCGCCCATGTAATAGGCGAGCACCGGGTAGAGCGTGATGCCGCTGATAAACGTGAACAGGTAGACGAACAGATAGCCGACGCGACGCTTGCGCATGAACATCGCCGCGATCATCATGCCGACCTCCACCACCATCAAAGGCAGGAAGAGCGCCGGCGGAACTTGCGTGCCGACGATCGTACCGATCACCGCGAACAACAGCGACAGGAAGAACATCGGCAGCACGCGGTTGACGCCAACCGTCCGGCCGCCCGTGTAAGAATTCGGATACATGTCGAGACACTCCTTTCGCAAACTCTCTGTCACTATTATACACGGTTTCCTCGTAAAACGAACAAGCAACTTCGGATCGCAAAAAGACCCCTTTTCATTGGAAAAGAGGTCGTGCCTTGAGCGGTCTACGTGCCGCTTATTGGCCTTGGTTCGGCGCTTCGTATTTGTTCGCCACCTTGGTCATCAGCTTGCCGACATCGCTGTCGTTGAGCGGACGGCCTTCGCGTTGGAGCTTCTCGCCGACGCGTTCCAGTTCGCCGTGGATGTAGCGGAGCACTTCGTATTTGTTCGTGCCCGGCTTCATGTTGATCGAAGACGACTTGAGCTGGTCGAGGAACGGCACTTCGCCCGCTTCGTTCGGCTCTTGGTTCGGCATCGGGGTCGACTTGTCGTACACCGCGACGATGCCCGCGTTGTTGACGACGAAATAGACGGAGAAATACGGGTTGTTCATCGACGTTTGGCCGAACGCGAACGTCGCGGAGACGCAACGCTCCACCGATTTGATTTCATAATTCACCTGTACCGGAGTATCCATCAGACAAAATCCCCTTTGTGGTTTGTAGAGTTTAGCAGGTTGAGTTCGGGCCTTGGAGGTCGGTGACCTTGAAGCCTTCGTCAAAGTCGTCATAATCGACGTGGATCTTCTCGATAAAGGAGATCGCGAACGGGTCGAGGACAAACGTGACCCCGCGCTCCTCTACGGATTTGTCATGCTCACGCGGCGACTCTTCCAGAGTCAGCACAAACTTCATGCCGCCTCAACCGGGTTTGACATTGACGCGAATCGACGTGCCGGCGGGCTCTTCTTCGAGGATCTCTCGGATCTTCGCAAGCGCCGCATCGGTGACTTGGATCATGCGGGTCATGCTCCTTTCCTTACTGGGTTTCAGGTAAATCGATTTCGGCAAAAAACCAGATCTTCTTCGTCTCCGGTCCGTTTTCGATGTATGTATCGATCGTATGCAACCAGTCCCGCACCTGCGGGTCTTCCAATAGTTTCGCTTCCCTCGCCCGATACTCCTCCATCGAGGGGATCAAAAACGTCTCGATGAATTGATTTTTTCGAGCGAGCGCTTCGGAGAGCTCGTAGTGCAGAAACCCATGGGTGCGCCTTGCGCGAGCGACGTCTTGCATCAGTTGCAAGTAGTCTTCCCGATTTTCCGCACGTATACGATATTCGTAAAATCCCCTTATAGATGGCACAGGGGCACCTCCTCTCTCCTTGTGATCGTCGTTACAACAACCCGCCCAACAACTTCACAACCTTCCCATAAGCCACGGGAAACGCATACGGCTCCAAGTCGCTCACAGCGACCCATTTTACATTCTCACTCTCGCGCACCTCGCC
>DASTWJ010000199.1:0-7229 GCA_035776695.1 Bacilli bacterium | reverse complement strand
GAGAGGTACGTGTGCTCCTTGGTGTGACAGCGACCTCTTCTCTCGAAGGGGTCGCTTTTCATTTGTTCGGGACTGCGGGTCGGAACACAAGGAGGAGAACACCATGAGCCATACCCCTATCCAAATCGGTCTGCTCGGCCTCGGCACCGTCGGGTCGGGCGTCGTGAAAATGCTGCGCCAAAACCGCCTCGACCTGCTCGCCAAGACCGGCTGCTCCGTCGACGTGAAGAAAATCCTCGTCCGCGACTTGGAAAAAGACCGCCGCGTTGAGGTCGATCCCGCTTTGCTGACTCAAGATGCTTGGGAGATCCTGCACGACCCGGATGTGCAGGTGGTGGTGGAAGTGATCGGCGGGGAGGCGGAGGCAAAAGACTACGTGCTCGCCGCCTTGCGCCAAGGCAAGCATGTGATCACCGCCAACAAAGATCTGATCGCCGTCCACCATCGTGAATTGAAGCGGGTGGCGGATGAGCACGGCTCGCTGTTGTTATACGAGGCGGCCGTCGCCGGCGCGGTGCCGATCGTGCGGACGCTCAAGCAGTCGTTCGCCGCCGATCGGATTCGGGAAGTGAAGGGAATCGTCAACGGCACGACCAATTTTATCCTCTCGAAGATGACGGGGGAAGGCGTGTCGTATGCGGAAGCGTTGGAGGAAGCGCAGGAGTTGGGGTATGCGGAAGCCGACCCGCACGCCGACGTCTCCGGGCTTGATGCGGCGCGGAAGATGGCGATCCTCGCGTCCTTGGCATTTGGCAAGCCGGTGTCGTTGGCCGATGTGGACGTGACAGGCATTGCGGAGGTGACGCAGGAGGACGTGGAAGCGGCCAAAGCGCGGGGCGAGGTGTTGAAGTTGATCGGGCGAGCTCACGAAGCGCGCGACGGCCACCTCGAAGTCACCGTCGCCCCGACGGCCCTGCCTGCCGCGCATCCCTTATCCCAAGTCGGCGACTGCTACAACGCCGTCTACGTGTACGGCGAAGCACTGGGCGAGGCGATGTTCTACGGCCGTGGAGCGGGCGAGATGCCGACCGCGAGTGCGGTGGTCGGGGACTTGTATCAAGTGCTGTGCGAGATCGCACCCCCTGTGGAAAAGGTGGCGTGGGGTGTACCCGTGCAACCGCCTGTCGCGGAAACGGCGAAGTCGCTAGAGATGCGGGTGTAGCTGTCTCAGAAAACGAAAGCCGACTGCTGAGGAGAGCGGTCGGCTTTCTTGCACGAGGAAAGGAAAGTACATGCCCGTGTCTACCCGTTCACGATCACGCCACCGTTGACGTGGAGCACCTGCCCCGACATATACGTCGAGTCGTCGGAGGCGAGATAGACATACGCCGGCGCGAGTTCGGCGGGTTGGCCGGCGCGTTTCATCGGGACGTTGCCACCGAAGGTGGCGACGTGTTGGGCGTTGAAGGTCGAGGGAATCAGCGGCGTCCAGATCGGGCCGGGGGCGACGGCGTTCACGCGGATGCCGGTTTGGTTTTTCATCATCATCTGCGACAGGGAGCGGGTGAAGGTCGTGATCGCGCCTTTGGTCGCGGAGTAATCGAGCAGAATTTCGTTGCCTTCATACGCCGTGATCGAAGAAGTGTTGATGATCGCACTCCCCGCCGCCATGTTCGGCAGCGCCGCTTTGGTCACAAAGAAGAAAGAGAAGATGTTCGTTCGAAACGTCCGTTCCAATTGCTCGGCGGTGATGTCCGAGAGGCTTTTTTGCGGATGTTGTTCGGCGGCGTTGTTGACGAGCACGTCGATCTTGCCAAACGCCGCGACCACCTGTTGCACCGCTTGCTGGCAAAGCGGCTCGAAGCCGATGTCGCCCGCGATCGTCAGGCAGCGGCGGCCTTCCGCTTCGACAAGTTGCTTGGTCTCTTCGGCGTCGCCGTGTTCGTCGAGGTAGACGATCGCCACATCGGCCCCCTCCTTGGCGTAGGCGATGGCGACCGCTCGCCCGATGCCGCTGTCACCGCCCGTGATCAGCGCGGCTTTGCCTTGCAGTTTGCCGCTCGCTTTGTAGCCGGGCAGCGCCGAGACCGGGCGCGGATTCATCTCCGACTCGATGCCGGGCTGGCGGTTCTGCGTCTGCGGTGGGAATTGCTGAGGTTGTTGCTGTTGGTTTTGACTTTGCGGCATGTGGGTGACACGCTCCTTTTTGGGAAGAAAAAAGTTCTTTTCCAGTGTGAGCCATCGCGGGGATCTCTAAACAAGAAAACCCGGCCGCTCGAACGGATCGAGCTGGCCGGGTTTTCCTATAAGGGGGTAAAGGTAGGGGGTGAGATCAGTGTATGAGGAGGTATTGTGATATATTATTTACAGGAAAATAATGTGAACGAGTGGAGGGGGAGCGTTATGATTCGGACACCGATTACAGGGCTGGTATGCCTGGGGCTGGCTGCGACACTTTTTGTCGGTTGTAGTGATAAGGCTGTCCCGACGGAACAGCAGGCCAACGCGATTCAACAGTTGGAAGCGCAGTCGATACCTCGGACACAGGAGCGTTTCCTCGAAGCGGTCATGCAGGATGATGCGGAGTTGGTGCGTCTGTTTCTCGATGCGGGCATGAACCCCGATGTGACCGTGTTGGACAAGGACGGGTCAACGCCGTTGAACATCGCCGCCGACCATGAGCAAATGGAGATCGTGCGATCGTTGCTGAAAGAGGGAGCCGACCCGGATGGCAAAGATACGGTCACGGGGCATCGTCCGTTGCATACGGCTGTGTTTCATCATGATACGGAGATGGCGAAGTTGTTGCTGAATCATGGAGCCGATCCCAATGCCACCCTGTCAAGAGGTCGCACACCCCTCGCAGTCGCCATCGCGCCCAGACCGAGTGAAACGGTCGAGGCACATGTGCAGCTCATACAACTGTTGCTCGACCAAGGAGCCGATCCCACCGAGTCGGATGCCGACGGGCGCACGGCGCTTATGGAGGCGGCCTCATACGGCGAACGGGAACTCGTCGACCTCCTTTTGCACCAGAAGGGGGTCAAAGTCAACCGCCAAGACGACAACGGCGTGACCGCCCTGATGGAAGCGGCGTTCCAAGGCGACCCTGAGATCGTAGGCGCACTTCTAAGCGCAGGTGCAGACCCCCTCCTGAAAGATGACCAACGCCAAGCCGCCGCCGACTATGCGCGAAGAGGCGATCATGAAGAGGTGCGGATGATGTTGTTGAAGGCGGGGTCCTAAACACGAACCCTTTGTCTAAAAAAAGAGCTGATGTCCGCGGGCCGGGTGGGACGTCAGCTCTTTGTTGTTTACCATGCCCGACCATGTGGCCACGCCGAAATCCTGTTACCGGACATTCGCGATCACATCTACGGTCGCTTACTCCTTCCCAAGTTCCTTGCGTACCAAGCGTTTGTTGTCCTCGTGAAAATGCTTCATGCCTAGCGGGAACGGCGCATCCGCCAAGTCTTTCTCCGCACGATGGCGCATCTCGGCGCGGGTTTGGATCATGGTCAAAACTCCTTTGGCTTATCAGATCGGATCGTATTTTTGTCGGATTTTGTTGTAAAATGGATAAGAGATCCAAAATAAGATAAGGGGGGATTGTATGCACGACCTGTTAACACTCTATCGCGATCGGCTCACCGATCTGACAGCGCGCAACAAAAGTCTGCGCCTGATGCGTCTGACGAACAAAAACCATTTTGACTTGAACAGTCTTTCCGCAATCGAATCGGGACTGCCGGAAAAGGTGGTCTCGCAACTATGTGCTCAGGAAACGACGATCCCCCTGTTTCCCATAAACAATTTTGAAGAAGAAGAGATGTTGCTCTCGCGAAGACTCGTCCAACTCAAACGCGAACTCGACCTGATCGAGCAGGAAACCGGTCAGAACACCTTTTATGTGGCGTACGGGTTCTTGGAAGGCTTCTTGGTGGAAGATTTCTACCTCCGCTGCCCGATCTTGTTCTATCCGGCTCGTTTGGTGCGGGGGAAGCGAGGGAACACGCCGTATTGGATGCTGGAAATCGACGACGATGAGCCGCCGTTTATCAACCGCACGTTTCTGCTTGCGGTTCAAAAATACCTCGGCATCACGTTCCCGGACAACTTGGAACGCGAGTTGGAATCCTTGCCCACCGACAAGGAGCAGGTCATGCCCTTCCTCTATGATTTGCTTCGCAGCTACAAGATTCCTCTTCGCCAGCCGCCGGAAACGCGCATCAAGGCATGTAAAGCGATGAAAAAAGCGGATATTCCCGAAGCACCCGCTCGGCAATTCACCCTGCGGATCCACGCGGTGATGGGGAAATTCCAGCAATCGTCGAGCACGTTGCTGGTGGATTACGAGGAGTTTCTGGATGCGACACCCGATCAAGGGCTGTTGCACCGGTGGCTTTGCGGAGAGACCGAAGAAACGGAGCTCGAGGAGATCAGAACGGAGATCCTCAACGAAAAAGACGAGCAGGAGACCTACTTTGTACTCCAGACCGATGCCAGTCAGGAAGCGGTCGTCGTCGCGTCCCACGATCGCAAAGGGCTGATCGTCCACGGGCCGCCCGGCACCGGCAAGTCCCAAGTCATCGTCAACCTGATCGCCGACCGTCTCGCCAAAGGGCAACGGGTCTTGCTCGTCTGCCAGAAACCGGCCGCTCTCGATGTGGTCTACAACCGCTTGGGAGCCGTCGAACTGCAATCTCATGTCGCGCTGGTGCACGATTACGCCACGGGCAAAGGCGATGTCTACCGCAAACTGGCGAACGTTTTGGACAAGCAACCTCGTCCCGCCTCCCAAGAACATCTGCAGATCTCGCGGGAGATGAGTCTCTTGGAGAATCGACTGAACCAAGTGGCGCATTCGCTGCATGTGGAGCGACCGTTCGGCAAGCGGCTGTATGACCTCTACACGCACGCGGCTTGGAGCCAAGAGTCGATCCTCGATGTGTCTGACTTGTTAGGGGACTTGACTTATCAGCAGTTGGAACAACATCTGGTCGAACTGCGGACGACTCTGGACTTGATGCAAAAATACGACCATCCGCAGTTCCCGTGGGTGCAGCGCAAAAGTTTTGCCTCCTTCACGGCGGCACAGCAAATGGAACTGGACCGGTTGCTCAAACCGCTGGTTGCCCACGTCAACGTCTCGCTGGACGTAAGAAACCGGACGGAGCTTTTGGAGACGCCGCGCTATTACGTGGAGAACGTCGCGGCGTTGGAAGGGCTGGAACGGGCGCTTCGGATGTTGCAACAGCGCAACCTCTTCAAGTCGATCCTCATGTTCTATCGCGATGAAGAGCGGGAATTTGAAACGGAAGACCACTTCCGGCAGATGAAGCAGGTCTTCGGTTCGCTTCGCAAACAATTGGATGTGTTGAGCGGGCGTGCCGAACCGGTGACACACCTCACCGAAGCGCAAGCCAAGGAATGGAGCGAGAAGATCCGCCAGTTCTTGGAGCTGAATCAAAAGTTGACCCGCTTCGTCTCCGGTGCTTGGTACAACGTGCGCAAACAGCTGAAAGCGCACGTCGAACAGCAGGGGCTCTCGTTCGACGGGGCCTCCGTGCGTCGCTATCTGGATCGCATCGAGTCGTTCTTGCTGTATGAGAAACTCCGCCAAGATGCACAAAAGCACCACCTCTATTCCGATTGCCCGACGGTCAACAGCCCGGAGGAATGGGAAAAATGGGCGTTGCTGAAAAGTCGGGTGCTCGACTTCCTCGATCTCTATGTCCAAGCGCACACCGCCTTCCCCAACTGGTTGCCGTACTTGCAAACGCAAGAGGAGTTGCAACGGTTGTCGGAGCCTGCGTTCGAACAGCAGGTGGGCACACTGCTGGCGTTGGCCAAGCGGACGCAAGAGATGCAGGACTTGGTGTCGCAACTGTCCTCTTATCTGCAGGAGGATTTCCTTGCTGCGGTTCGTGAGGAGTTGGAGGCGGGGATCTACGATGTCGCCAAGTATCAGGGGTTGTTGGGTACCTTGGATTCGTTTGACAGCTTGTGCCGGTTGGATCAGATGAAGGCGGAGATGGGGGATTTCAAGCTCAAGCTGATCGAGCGGTGCCAAGAGAAGTCCCCCATTGAGCAGACGGTCGATCTGGTGGAGGAGTGGCAGCGCCTGATCCTCAACAGCTTTCTACACGCTTGGATCTTGCAGGTGGAGCGCGAAGAGCCGCATGTCAAAGACGTGTCAACCGAGATCTATGCCCACAACCTCGCCCGCTACCAAGAGCTGATGGCGAAGAAGCGGTCGTTGGTCCCGGCGCACATCGATCATGTGCTGTCAACGCGCTCGCTTGAAGTTACGGGAGCCACCAAGAGAAAAGTGAAGACGGAAGCGGGCAAGAAACGTCGCCAAGCATCCTTGCGCACGATGCTGTCCTCCTTTACAGAGGAGATTTTCAACCTGGTTCCTTGCTGGCTGTGTACGCCGGAGGTGGTCAGTGCAATTTTTCCGAACAGGGCGGGGTTGTTCGATCTGGTGATCTTCGACGAGGCGTCTCAGTGTCCGGTCGAAAACGCGATCCCGGCGATTCACCGCGGCAAGCAGGTCGTCGTGGCCGGGGATGAAAAGCAATTGCCGCCGAGCTCCTTCTTCCAAGTGTCGACGGACGATGAAGAGGAGGAAGACGAACAGGAACTCCATGCGTACAAAGATCGCACGGATCGCGAGGCCAACAGCCTGCTGGCGTGGTCGAAACCGCGCATGGCCGACCAATGGCTGACGTGGCATTATCGTTCGAAGCACCAAGAGTTGATCAACTTCTCCAACTACGCCTTTTACGGAAAGCGAATGCAGATTGCGCCGAGTGTGCAGGAGAGCTACACGAACAAGCCGATCGAGTTTCGTCAGGTGGAAGGGCAGTGGATCAACCGTTCGAATCAGGTCGAGGCGGACGAAGTGGTCGATTTGGTGATCGACCTGCTGCGCCATGATCCGAACAACCCGACCATTGGCATCGTCGCGTTTAACAAAAACCAAGCGGATTTGATCAACGATGTGTTTGACAAGCGGATGCAAGCGGACCCGACGGTGTACGTGTTGGTCGAGCAGGCGCGCACACGGAGGATCGGCGACGAGCATGTCGGATTGTTTGTAAAGAACATCGAGAACGTCCAAGGGGACGAGCGGGATGTCATGGTGTTCTCTGTCGGCTATGCCAAGAACGAAGAGGGGAAGATGGTCAGCCAGTTCGGCCCGCTGGGTCAGGAATTCGGCTCGAATCGCCTCAACGTCGCGATCACCCGTGCCAAGTCCAAAATCTATGTCGTTTGTTCCTTTG
>DASTWJ010000198.1:0-5370 GCA_035776695.1 Bacilli bacterium | reverse complement strand
CCTGAAAAAGTCAAAATACTCGCGTCAATTATAGCACATCTTTGCACAAAAAAACCGCCGCCTCCCTAAGCATTCGGGAGGAGCGGTTAGCCGATCCGATCAGGAGAAGCGCTGCGCCGTTTTCACGAACAGCGATTCGCTTTCGTTCATGCCGCAGATGGCGCATTGGACGCGTCGCACTTCCCCGCGATACGGTTGTGCCATCACGTCGCTGGCATCGAGATGACCCAGCACTTCCCCCGTCTGCGGGTTCAATTTCACCGACACCGGATTCTGATCGAGCACGTGAAATCTCATCTTGTTGCGGCAGTTCGGACAGGCATACGGTTGCATGTCGCACAACACCTCCGAGAAAAAGTCGTGAAGGTAGTATCTGCCTGCTCCGCTCTCGCTATGCAAAAAGAGGCCGTCTTGAAGACGACCTCCCTGCCTCTGCCGCCTCGGAAGCTAGGCGCTCACCAGCGGCACGACCGCTTGTAGCGCTTGGTCATCCAAGCGGGTGACGAGGCCCAAGAAGACTTTCTTGGCCTCTTGGTCTTGGAGTTTGGCATACATCGACTTGGCGAGTCCCATCTGGGCGAGCAACGCGTTCACCTTCATGCGCGGCATGTCCGTAAGCGCCTGCCACACCTTATCGATGACCTTCTGCCTGTTTTCCAAAAGACAGCACCCCTTTCGCACAGAGTACCGATTAGGATGCCCGTTTTTCCCTATTGCAACCAGTTGCCGCTGACCGGGTAGCGGTAGTAGTCGCCGTCGACCGTGCGGATGATCGCGATGATCGTAAACACCAGCCCGAAGATGCCGACGAGCGGGACGAGCACGATCCCGATCAGCAAGATGACGAGGAAGCCCGAAATCGCCCCCGCGATCCACATCATCAGGTGAAACACCAACGCCTGACGCGCATGATGGCGGACGAACGGATCGTCCTCCTTGACGAACATCAGAATCAACGGCACAATCACCGGCAAGATGAAAAACGACACATGCGAGAGAATGGCCCACAAACGCGATTCATTACTCATAAGTTCAAACGCCCCCTTTGATCTATAGGTATCTATACGTACAAGGTGGGCGTCAGGTTGCATACCCACGCAAAATTTTATCCAATTCGACACGAGATGGCGACTCGCCCGCCTTTTCTGCTATGATGGTACACGAGGTGAATCCATCATGACCTACCGTGCCACACTCCATATCCACCCGCAAGGCCAGCGGGCGATCCAAGTCGCGACGGCCGAGGTGGAATTTTTGAATCAAGTGATGCAAATCTACAACCTGACCACCCCGGACGGCCAGATCTTCGAAGGCCCGCTCGAAGCGGACGAAGTGGGGCGCATGCTGTACAGCGCGTTTCTCGTGATCTTGGAAAACGGGCGCGTCTACCGCGTCGCCCCCCGCGAAATGTCCGACCGCTGGTATGTCAGCAAAGTCAAGCCCTGACCGGTATCGCCACGGCAAACGTCGTGCCTGCGCCTTCCGTCGAGCGCACCTCCAATCGTCCGCCATGCCCTTCGACGATGCGGTGCGAGATCGGCAGGCCAAGGCCCGTGCCGTGGCTTTTCGTTGTGAAAAACGGTTCGAAGATCCGCGGCAACTCCTTCGCCGGAATCCCCGGTCCGCGGTCGATCACTTCGAACACCACTTCCCCCTCCGACACCGCCACCTGTAACGTGAGCACTCCATCCGGCCCCATCACGTCAAATCCGTTCTTGCACAAGTTGAGAAACACCTGCTTCATCTGCTGTACATCGAGCGACAAGGTCGGCAGTTCGTCCGGCACGTCGACATAGAGCTCCACGCCTTTCAGATGCGCTTCCGACTCGATCAGCCGCACCACATCGCGGAAGAACTGCCCGGTGTCCACTTCGGTCATCTTCGGGGCGGTCGGGCGGGAGATCATCAGAAAGTCGGAGAGAATCGAATTCGCCCGCCCCAGTTCGGCCAAGAGCAGCGTTCGGGTCAATTCCAAGAACTTCTCCTGCGGGGTCGACCCCTTGGCGAACAGTTGCAAAAACCCGTTTACCGTCGTCAACGGGTTGCGAATCTCATGCGCGATCCCGGCTGCAAACTGCCCGATCAAGGCGAATTTCTCGTTGCGCATCATCGCTTCTCGCATCGCCACCAGTTCGGTCAGGTCGTCGATGATCAACACATAGCCGGCGGTGCGTCCGTTCGCGTCGTGAATCGGGTTGCCATCGATTCGCACCGTGATCGTTCGCTCATCGACCGTCAGCGTCCGCTGTTTGTCCCGAATCGGCTTGGACAGCATAAAACGGGGGGGAATTTCCGCTTGCTCTCGCTTGTCATCCACATGTGTGACATACAGGTCGTGCAAGTCTCGTCCGAGCACGTTTTCCGCCGGGATGTGGAAGATCTGCTCGGCCTTTTTGTTGTAGCCGGTGACCACCATGTCCTGATTGAGCACGAGCAGGCCGCTGTTCATCGAGTTGAGCACGAAGGAGAACTGCTTTTGCAAATTGTAGAGCCGTTCCTTTTCCGAGACTTCGGGGTGGGACATGACGACGATCGCGACGACATCGCCTTCCTTGTTCCGCAAGGGCAGCAGTTCTTTGTCGTTGAGCGAGAGGCCGTCTTCCGTCACCGACTCGACGCGAAACTTCACCCACTCGCCTTTGAGCGCCAGCTCCCATGCGTCATCCGGCTCGGGGAAGCGGTTGTAGGCGTCGGTCAATTCGTTGCGGTGGCGGCCGATCACCTGCTCGGGCGTCAGGCCGTTGTTGGCATAGACGCGCGAGTTGGCGAACAGAAATCGCTCCTCGATATCGTAGACGACGATCGACACGGGCAAGGCGTCGAGCACTTGGTTGCGCTGCTGCTCATACATCTTGACCAACTCTTCCTGCTGTTGTTCATGAAAGCCGAGGAACAAGCGGTTGAGCAAGTCGGTCAGCCCTTCCGTGATCAACAGCATCCGCTGCGCATACGCCTCGCCCTGCAACGTCGGGTCACCAAGCAGCACGCGCGTCATCCCCAGCCGCATGTGCTTCATCACCTGCAGCAGCGCCTCCAGCGGCATGTTGTTCATCGCCAAGCGTGAACCCAACACCGTCGCATAGGCCAGATGCGGCGTCAACGAGCTTTCCTCAAGCGCCCCCTCGCGCATGATCGTCCGGAAAAAATCGACCAACTCGTTCATTCGCTCCTTGTACTCCCGCATCTCCTGCTCCCTGAGATATGCGACCAATTCCCGTTCGGCGATCTCCAATACTCGCTTCATCTGCCGTCCCCCTCAAGCCGTTGGAAAAAAATAACGTTGCCCTCCTCTTCGACACCGACCGATCAAAACCTTTTCCCAACAAAAATCCCGCTTCACGCAGAAACGGGATACAAGGTTAGGCATCGGCTGCCTCCGGTTTTTTCTTTTTCGTCGGGGCTTGCGGCTTGGGCGGCGCCATCCACGCGCCTACTTTCAGATCGTCCCAACGCAGGTGAAAGCGGAGGTCGCAGCGGATCTCGGCGAGATCCAAGTTGTTGAGCACATGTTCTTTGTACTTGGACACCATCTGTTCGGTCTTGGTCTTGAGCTTGCTTTTCGGCAGCTCCAAGAACTCGCGGATGTCCGGGTACTTCTCCATCAGCCGCAACACGTTGAAGCGACGCAAGCCGGAGATCCCCTTGATGTTGTCGGTGCGGTCGCCGAGCATCGACTTGAGCGTCGGCAATTGCTCCGGCTCCACCTGCAGGATCGACTTGACGTTCTTGTGCGTCACCCACGTGCCTTGGAACACGGAGGTCGAGATCTGGTAGAGGTGTGTTTTCCTCGTGACCAGTTGCGCCAAGTCCATGTCGCCGGAGAACAGGATCACCCGCTCACAGCGGCGATGCTCTTCGGCCCGCTTGGCGATCGTGCCGAGCAGGTCGTCCCCTTCATGGTCGGACGCGTACAAATACGGGATGCCTTCCTTGTTGAACGTCTCGTAGATCGCCTGTTTTAACGGATACACTTCCTTGGGCCGCTCCTTGCGGTTCGCCTTGTAGATCGGCGACAGGCGGTGACGGAAATTGGTGCCGTCGTTATCGAAGATCACACACATGTGGGACGGCTTGAAGCGCCGGGTGATCTTCTTGATCGTCGTCAGGTATTGCTTGCAAGCCTTGTCAACGATCTGATCGGTCGCTTCTTCATAGTCACCGCGCTTTTTCGCTTTGGCGATGTGGCGAAACAGCACGGAGTACATGATATGGTTGCCGTCGATGAGCAGAAGTTGCAAATGAGTGGGCCTCCGCTTCTCTCGGTTAGAGTTCGTCTTCAATCTCTTCCAACAGGATCAGCAAGTCGGAACGCAACACGTTCCCGACGTCATCGGTCGGGCTGGTGCGCACGACCTCCGCTTGTCCGTCCTGCACGGTTTGGTACACGGCGGTGTCCCCTTGGAGCACCACCTGAAACAGCACGTCTTCCGCCGTGTGGCGATACTCGACCACCAGCCAAGCGCCTTCTCCCGCCTCGCGCGCCTCTTGCGGCGAAACGGTGCGCTCGAAAGAAGCCATCGTCTGGGGCAGCGGGGTGTGCTGCATCTGGGTGAGCAGTTCTTGCCTGTTCATCTCCCCAACTCCTTTCCCCTCTATTATGCGCGATTCCGGCGAAGAAAAAAAGGCAGGTTTTGCATCACCTGCCTGCTTTGCCCTATTTTTCCTTGGTCGTGTGCTCTTCGGCGATCCTAGGCTCCGGTTCGAGCTCCGCTTCGTGTGCCGTGGTGTGCGGTTCCACGCCGTTCCAGATGTTCAGGTCGTTGATGATCGACGCGACGCGGTAGATCTCTTCATACAGATCGCACACGCGGTCCCAATCGTCCTCCTGTGCCGCCTCGATCTGCAAGCGGTCGATCCCCGCCTCCAGCTCTTTGACCCGGTCGGGGATGCGGGCTTTGATCCGCTCCCATTCGGCGAGGATCGCTTCCTGCTGTGCATGGGAGAAAGACGCCCACTCCGCATTGAACGCCGGCAAGCGAAGACCCAGACGCTCGTCATGTTCAAACTGCTCAGACGGGTTCATCGCGTTCACCCTCTCTTAGAAATGCACCTTGAACATTTCCGGATGAATCGCCCGGGACAGGATGTTCAAGTCGCAGATAACGGACGCCAGCTCCGACATCCGGTAGTTGATCTCATGCATCTCATCGTCCGTCTTGACGATGTACATCTGTTCGAGCAGTTCGTTGATCTTTGCTTCGATCTCCGACACGCGGTTGGTCATCGACGCGCAGAGCAGCGACCACTGGGAGAAGATGCGGCTGCACTCCTCCGGCGTATACTTCGCCGCGTTAAAATCGTCGCGCAGGACGTACACACCCAATCTTTTATCAAAAATGAAAGCCTCATGCATCGGGCTCACACCTACTT
>DASTWJ010000197.1:0-12230 GCA_035776695.1 Bacilli bacterium | reverse complement strand
CTGCTGCTCCTGATGGGCATCGTCGAGCTGGGCCGCATCTTCCACGCCTACATGGTGGTCAACGAAGCGGCTCGCGACGCGGTGCGCTATGTGTCGGTCAGCGCGTCCGACGAGCGGGTGCGGGAAGTGATCGAGCAGGACAGCCAGACGCTTGACGAATCGCGCGTCGAGTATGTCGTCACCCCGGCGGCCGGCTCGCGCGAGTCCGGGCAGCCGATCACGGTGCAGGTGCGCTACCCGGTGGAGCTGATCACCCCGATCCTCAACCGCGTGCTGCCCAATCCTGTCACCGTGACCTCCACGATGACGATGCGAAAGGAGTGAGCCTGACATGCGGTTGTTGAAAAAAGCGGCGCTGCGACTGGCCCGCGACGAACGCGGCAACGTGGCTTTGATCACCGCCGTCGGCATGGTGGCATTTCTCGGCTTTCTGGCCTTGGTCGCCGACTTCGGCTCCGTCTACCTGCACAAGCAGAAGCTGAACAACGCGCTTGACGCAGGGGCCCTCTCCGGCATCCAGCGGGTCTTGTTCGGCGAAGCGGACGCGCGGGCGACGGCCGAGGCGTATGTCCGGCAGAACGGCGAAACGCCGACGAATGTCGACGTCGATGTGGACGAGATGATCGTCGATGTCGACGGACAGCGGCAGGTCGACCTGACGTTCGCCAAAGTGCTCGGGTACGACCGCGCCACCGTCACGTCCGACGTGGAAGCGCGGGCGGGCGTCACCGTCGCGGGCCAAGGCTTCGTGCCGATCGCCGTGCCGGAGCAGGACTTCGTATACGGCCAACTGTACACCCTGTCGCAAGGCGCGGGGGACGGCAGCTCGGGCAACTACGGCTTTCTCGATTTCACGGGGAGCGGCGGAGCCAGCGAGCTGGAGGCGTTGATTCGCTACGGCTATGACGGCAAACTGCGCGTCGGGCAAGAGGTGGAAACGGAGACGGGCGTCAACACCGGCCCCGTCCGCGACGCCATCCGTTCGCGCATCTACGGCGACTCGTCCGCCTACGCCTGCACGGACTACCGCACGGCGGCCAGCGGATGCCAACGCATTCTCTATCTGCCGGTGATCGACTCGCTAGCCGACTTGACGGGCAACGACTTCGTGACGATCGTCGGGTTTGCCGCCTTTTATTTGGAAGGTATCGAAGGCGGTGGCGGTCATCAGGAGATCGTCGGGCGCTTCATCCGCACGATCATGCCCGGCGAGATGGGCGAAGGACGCGACTTCGGCTTGTATTCGGTGAAATTGACGCATTAGAGGTGGAGCTATGAAACGCAAAGGAAAATGGCTGGTGCTGTCGGCGGTGCTGGCCCTCGTCACATCGTACCTTTTGCTGCAACTGTTGAAATCGAACGCGGCGGAGCAGGTGGCGGCGATTCCGAAAGTCAAAGTGGTCGTTGCCGCGACCGACATCGGCGAGCGGGTGCCGCTCGACCCCTCGATGTTGAAGGTGATCGAGAAGAACGCCGACCAAGTGCACGGCGAAGCGATCTCTTCGATTGCAGAGTTGGACGGTGCCGTCACCCGCCAGCCGATCGTGCAGGATGAAGTGCTGCTCAAACCGATGCTCGCGAAAAAGGAGTGGGTCGACGGCTCTCTGTTCGCGATGAAAGTACCGGCCGGGCAACGGGCGGTCACCATCGCCAACTCCGAGCTAGTCGGCGTCGGCGGGCTGCTGGTGCCGGGGGATTATGTGGATGTGATCGGTTCATTCGAGCAAAAGAGAGCCCTGCCCAACCAACCGATCTCGAAAATCCTCTTGCAAAATATCCGTGTGCTCGCCATCGGGCAGCAATCGCGCCTCAGCGGCGTGACCGATCCGCAAGGCGAGGACGGCAAGAAGACGAAGGAAAAAGTACAGCCTCAGACCACGGTGACGCTGGCCGTCGAACCTGAACAGGCCGAAGCGTTGGTCTACGCGGATACCTTCGGACAGATTCGCTTGGCCTTGCGCAGCGTCAACGACAAGGATATCCCGCCGACGAACGGCGTGACGCCTGACAACGTGTTGCAACGTCGCTACTAGTCAGAGCAGGAGAGGAGTGGACAAGATGGCGATCAAGATATTGTTGGCGGACGATTGTGCCGATACGCGAAGTTCGATGCGCAAGTTGATCGAGTTGGAGTCGAGCTTCGAGGTGATCGGCGAGGCGGAAAACGGCGCACAGGCGTTGGAAAAAGCGGTCAAGCTCCAGCCGGATGTCGTGCTGATGGATGTGAACATGCCGGTGATGAACGGCATCGAAGCGACGGAGAAGATCACGCTGCAATGTCCGAAAACGGCGGTGGTGATGTGCTCCGTCCAAGGCGAGCGCGACTACTTGCGCCAAGCGATGGCCAGCGGGGCGAAAGACTATCTGACCAAACCGATCGACACCGATCAACTGCTCGATGCCGTACAAAAAGTCTGCGACCTGGAGAAAAAGCGCCAACAGAAAGCGAAACACGACTACCTCGAAGACAACCTGACCGTCAAATCGCAAACGGTGGCCCTGATCTCGTCCAAAGGCGGTGTCGGCAAATCGACGATCTCCGTCAACTTGGGGGCAGCGGCCGCGCGGCTCGGCAAGTCGGTCTGTATCGTCGACCTCGACCTGCAGTTCGGCGACATCGCCCTCCTGCTCTCCCTCTCCAACGTGCGACGCAACATCTACACGCTGACCCAAGAGAACAACGTGATCGACAGCGAAGTGATCAAGCCCTACCTCTTGGAGCATGAGAGCGGGGTGAAAATCCTCGCCGCGCCGATCCGCCCGGAAGAAGGGGAGTATATCGGGATCGATGCGGCGGTCGAGATTCTGGCGACCCTGTCGGAGATGTTCGAGCTGGTGATCGTCGACACGGCTCCCGTCACCAACGACCTTTTTTTCGCGATCTTGGAACAGGCGGACTTGGTTGGCGTGGTCAGCACGCCGTCGCTGCCGATTTTGAAAAACAACCACAACCTGCTCCAACTGTTGGACTCGCTGCATGTGGACAAGGAGAAGATCAAAATCCTGCTCAACCGCTCCTACTCCAAGACGGGCGTGCGCCAACGCGATGTGATCGAAGTGTTGAAACAAGACCTGTTCTGGGAGATGGCGAACGATTTTTCCTTTGTCGATTCGTCGGTCAACGAAGGGGTGCCGTTTGCCTATGTCGATCCCGAGCATCGGTTGAGCCGCCAGATCGAGTCGCTGTGTACGCTGCTCACCGGCGAAAGCAAGCGGCGGACGGAGAAGGGCAAAGGCAAGAAGCGTCTGTTCAAACTGTTCGGCTAGAAGGAGGGGTGAGGGATGTCGCTGCTCAAGCGGTTGGAAAAGCAGAAATACGAACGCAAGTCATTTGAAGAGTTGACCGCCGATCTGCCCGCTGCCGGGAATGGGGCTGCTTCGGGTGCATCGTCGAAGCCGAAAGACGACCCGATGAGCGAGTTGAAGCTGCGCCTGCACCGCCAACTGGTGGCCGAACTGTTCAAGAACACGGACGACGATGCGGAGCTCGACGAAGCGGCGATCGCGGCGGGCATCGAGAAGGTGATCGAAGAGGAGGGGCTGGCGATCAACCGCGCGGAACGTGGGCGGCTGACCGACGAGCTGGTCGCCGAGATCCAAGGCTACGGCCCGATCGACACGCTCCTGCGCGATGACTCGGTGTCCGAGGTGATGGTCAACTCGCCGCAACAGGTGTATGTCGAGCGCGACGGGCGGTTGGAACTCACACCCGTCCAGTTTCGCGATGACCAGCATGTGATCCGCATCATCGAGAAGATCGTCGCCCCGATCGGTCGGCGGATCGACGAATCCTCCCCGATGGTCGACGCCCGCCTGCCGGACGGCTCCCGCGTCAATGCCGTGATCCCGCCGCTGTCACTCAAGGGGCCGTGCATCACGATTCGGAAGTTTTCCAAAGACCCGCTGACGATCGAAGACCTGATGCGCTTCGGCACCGTCTCGCCCGACATGGCCGCTTTTCTCAAAGCGTGTGTCGAGGCGCGGCTGAACATCGTCGTCTCGGGCGGCACCGGGTCGGGCAAGACGACCACGCTCAACGTGCTCTCGTCGTTCATCCCGTCCGACGAGCGGATCGTCACGATCGAGGACGCGGCGGAGATCCAACTGCGCCAAGACCACGTGATCACGCTGGAAACCCGTGCACCGAACGTGGAGGGAAAAGGGGCGGTGTCGATCCGCGATCTGGTCAAAAACTCGCTGCGGATGCGCCCCGACCGCATCGTCATCGGCGAGGTGCGCTCCGGCGAGGCGCTCGACATGCTCCAAGCGATGAACACGGGCCATGACGGCTCCTTGACCACCGGCCACGCCAACACGCCCCGCGACATGTTGCGTCGTTTGGAGACGATGGTGCTGATGGCCGGCATGGACTTGCCGGTGCGGGCGATTCGCGAACAGATCGCCTCGGCGGTCGACCTGATCGTCCAGCAGAGCCGCTTGAAAGACGGCACGCGGCGGCTGACCCACATCACCGAAGTGCTGGGGATGGAAGGGGAGCAGATTACGCTGCAGGATGTCTTTTTGTTCGAAGAGAAAGGGCGTCGCGACGGCAAGGTGATCGGGATTCACACCCCGACCGGCACGGTGCCGTCCTTTTTGGAAAAGTTGCGCGACGCCGGATTCGATGTGCAATACGAATGGTTTCAGCCCAAGGGGGGACAGTTGTGATCCTGCTGGGAACGGTCTTGCTGGCCGGAGCGTTAGGGTTGTTCTACTTTTATCTGATTCATTTCTTCATCAACCGACCGGATCGCATTCGCCGTCAGCGGCTGCAAGCGGTGATCCAAGGCGGCGGTGCGCTGCCGGAAGCGGAGACGACCACGCCGCGGCAGGTGCGGTTCAAGAAGCCGGGCTTCGTGAACAAGCTGTCCGAGCGGCTGGAAGAGGTCGAAGTGTTGAAAGAACGGCAGGAAGGGGTCAAAGAGTTCCTGCGCCAAGCGGGCGTACAACTGACCCCGACCGAACTGATCTACTTGGTCGGTCTGCTGTTTGCCGCGCCGTTGGTCTTCGGGGTGGTGATCGGCCGGCCGGGCGTCGGCTTGCTGTTCGGGATGTTCGGCGGGTACTCGCCTTTTCTCTACATGCGGTTGAAGGTGCGGCGGCGGCGTAAGGCGTTTGACAACCAGTTGAGCGACACGCTGACGATCATGTCCAACTCGCTGAAGTCGGGCTATTCGTTCCTGCAGGCGGTGCAGATGATCGCGGGCGACATGGCCGCGCCGATCGCCGAGGAGTTCGAGCGGATGCTGCGCGAGATTCGGATGGGCATTCCCACGGAAGAGGCGCTGCAAAGCTTGAACGCACGGGTGCAGTCGCAGGACTTCGACCTGATCGTCACGGCGATCATCATCCAGAAGCAGGTCGGCGGCAACTTGGCGGAGATTCTCGACAACATTCAGGACACGATCCGCGAACGGGTGCGGATTCAAGGGGAGATCAAAGCGATGACGGCCCAGGGGCGTTTTTCCGCTCTTATCTTTATGGTCTTGCCGCTGGGGCTCGGTGCGCTGTTGTATACGATCAACCCGGAATACATCGGCCGCCTGTTTCATTCGCCGATCGGCTGGGGGATGCTCGGCGTCGCCTTGATCGGACAAATCATCGGCGGTCTGTTCATCAACAAGATCGTCAAGATCGAAGTGTAGAAGGGAGGCGGACAGATGCTCGTGATCTTGTTGCAGTTTGCGATGTTGGCTTCCTGCTTCGCCACCGTGTTTCTGCTCGTCTACGCGCTGGTCGAACGGCGCACCCGCGTCTCGGGCAAGCGCGTGCTGACCTACCTCGCCACCTCGGGCGAGATCGTCAAGGTGGCGGGCGGCGAAGAGGAGGAGGTGTTGCCGCTGCGGGAACGCTTGTGGCGGCCCTTCCTCAAGAACGTCGGCACGTTCGTCCACCGCCTGACCCCCGCCCACTGGGAGAAAAAGGTGCAGTTGCAACTGAACCAAGCCGGCAACCCGCTCGGCCTTAGCGCCCGCGAGTTTCTCGGCTGGTCGGCACTCTTGGTCGGGTTGGGACTGTTGGGGGCGACGATGCTGGCTTCCTTGCTCGGCGGGACGTTGGGATTTCTGGCGTGGGTGATGATGGTGCTGCTCAGCCTGCTGCTCCCCCGCTCGATTCTGCGTTCGCGAAGCCTTGAGCGACAGAGCAAGGTGAAAAAGGCGCTGCCCGACACCCTCGACCTGCTCACCGTCTCCGTCGAGGCGGGACTGGGCTTCGACCAAGCGTTGCAAAAAGTGGTCGAGAAGACGCGAGGGCCGTTGGCCGATGAATTTCGGATCACCCTGCAGGAAGTGCAGATGGGCAAAGCGCGTCGCGATGCCTTGAAGGACCTCGGGGAGCGCACCGGCGTCGAAGCGATGATCAACTTCGTCAACGCGCTGATCCAAGCGGACAAGCTCGGGGTCGGCATCGGCAACGTTCTGCGGGTGCAATCGGAAGACATGCGTTCGCGGCGGCGGTTGGAAGCGGAGGAGAAGGCGATGAAGGCGCCGATCAAGATGCTGTTTCCCTTGATCTTCTTCATCTTCCCCGCCCTGTTCGTGATCATCTTGGGCCCTGCGGTGTTGCAGTTGATCGACATGTTTACCGGCCTGTAAAAGAGGAGGCGATGAGAAGATGGAGATCTGGAACCGAAGCACAGGCGTGCGCTTGGCATGGCGGGTCGAGCGGGCGGAGACGTTTTGGACGCGGTTGCGCGGTTGGATGGGACGGCAGGACGTGCAGGAGGGAGCGGCGCTTGTGATTCGCCCCTGTAACAGCATTCATACCTTTTTTATGAAACAGCCGATCGACGTGGCGTTTGTCGACGGCGACGAGCGGATCGTCGGGATGCTGCACCGCGTCGAGCCGGGGAAAGTCTCGCGCATCTTCAAGGGGGCGGCCGCCGTGATCGAACTGCCCGCCGGCACGCTGGCCGGCACCGGCACCCAATGTGCGGACGAGCTGGAGGTGAGAGGATGCTGACGTCCACCACGTTTACGACGTACTTGATCGCCGGCAGCATCGGGCTGCTGTTGCTGTTTCAACTGTGGGCTTCCTAAACGGGAGCCCTTTTTTAATGCGAGGAATGAAAAATATTGAAGTTAATAGAAGGTAATTTGATATTTCGTGTCGAATATTGTCTTTTGTAAAATTAAGAGTGGGGTGTTAGGGGAGCAATGAGCAACAACAATTTCGCGTATCGGGTCGAAGGTAATTTCCTTTATTTGAAAAATACGCATGGGACGATACCAATAGAGGAAGCCAAGCAGATGTCCGAGTCGATTCGGACACTGATTGTGGAAGAGAAGATCGAACGCATTCTGATCGACAACCGGGAATTGCGCGGCACGTGGGCGTCCGGGGTCAACGAGGTCTGGATCGAGTTGATGGCGTTTATGCGCGAACACGTTTCGCAGGTGGCGACGCTGTGCGAGAACGTGATCAACGAGATGCAACTGAACCGGCTGTCCCGCCAAGCGGGGACGTACGACCGGATTCAGGCGTTTACCGACGAATACTCGGCCATGCAATTTTTGGGGATGGAAGAATAAAGCAACCGGAAAACTCTTAGGCTACCTAGGAGTTTTCCTTTTTTGCAAAGGAGTGTTGGCAGATGATCACAGGATTCGCGACGGGTGCCGGAACGAAACGCTATGCGGCAATAGGGGAGGTGTTGCGGTACAAGCCCTTGAACGGAACGGGTTTGCTCGTGTCGGAAGCGGGCTTTGGCTGCTACCGCGTGACGGTCGATGACGCCTCGCATGTCGAAGCGTTAAAAGAAGCGCTGGGACAAGGGATCAACCTGATCGACACGTCGGCCAACTACTGGGACGGCGACTCGGAACTGCTGGTCGGCACGGTGTTGGCGGAGATGATCGGCGGCGGTGCGTTGAACCGCGACGAGGTCGTCGTCGTGTCGAAGGTCGGGTATTTGCAAGGGTTGAATTTTGCACTCAGTCAGCAGCGAAAGCAGGCAGGCAAGCCGTTTCCCGACCTCGTGGAGTATGGGGACGGGTTGGAGCATTGCATCCATCCCGAGTTTCTGGAGGACCAGTTGACCCGCAGCCTTGAGCGGTTGGGGTTGGAGACGCTGGATGTGTACCTGTTACATAACCCCGAGTATTACCTGAGCTTTGCGAAGGGGGCGGGCGTGCCGGTGGAAGCGGCGCGTCGGGAGTATGAGCGTCGTCTGGAGCTGGCGTTGCGCCATCTGGAGCAGGAGGCGGAGCGCGGGCGGATCAAGTGCTACGGGATCTCGTCGAACACGTTCCCGGCGGCGGCCGACAGCGCCGAGTTCACGTCGTTGGAGCGGGTGTGGGGGATCGCGGAGGCGATCTCGCCGGATCATCATTTCAAAGTGATCCAGTTCCCGATGAATCTGATCGAGGCGGGCGCGGAGACGGAGCGCAACCAAGCGGGCGGGACGCAGACGGTGTTGGAGTTTGCTGTCGCGCACGACCTCGGCGTGCTGATCAACCGCCCGTTCAACGCGATCGTCGACGGCTCGCTGCAACGCTTGGTCGATGTGAAACGGCCGGATGACGCGCCGACGGACGAGATTCCCGCCCTGCTGGAAGGCTTGATGCAGCGGGAGACGACCTTGCAACGGAACCTTTTGCCGAAAATGGGGTTGAGCCAAGGGGAGCGGGCGAACATCGCGGACAAACTGTCGCTCGGCAGCTTGTTGGCGGAGCATTGGAACGGGTTTAACTCGCAGGCGCATTGGATGGACGCGTTGCAACGGCTGGTCGTGCCGATGTTGCAACACGGGATGCGCAGTCTGGCGGACAAGGCGCAGGAGCACGCGGAAGTCGAGCCGTGGGTGCAAGGGTATATGGAGCAGGTCAACCCGTTGCTGGCGGCGATCACGGCGCATTACCAAGAGCTGGAGTATCGGCAGAAGCAGGAGTTGAAGCAGCGGGTCGACACGCTTGACGCCGACTGGACGGCGGCCGGTTCGCTTTCGCACGTCGCCTTGCGTGCACTGCGCTCGACGGAGGGCGTGACCACAGTGCTCGTCGGCATGCGGCAGGTGCCGTATGTGCAGGATGTGCTGGCCGAGTTGTCGCAGCCCGTTGACGTGGCGAAGCGGCAGGAAGCTTGGGAGCGGGCGACAACGTTATCGCGATATTTTTAAAGAATAAGCGCAGGTGCCGCGAGCGGTGAGCCTGCGCTTTTTTGCGTGGGGAGCGGGATGGTTTTGTCCACATGGGTTTGTCTGGGCTTGGTCTACCTGTCCGCGGTGGGACATAGACATGTTCTAGAAAAGATTGTGGAAAAAGGGGTGGCACCTGGTGCAGAAAAAACTTTGGCATACCTTGGACGTACACGACGTACTCCAGCTGCTCTCCGTTTCGCCGGACGGCCTCGCACAGGAAGAGGCGACCAGAAGGCGAGAACAAGTCGGGGATAACAAACTGAACGAAGTCGAGCAAAAATCGCTGCTCACGCTGTTCCTGAACCAGTTCCGGGACTTCATGGTGCTGGTGCTGCTCGCTGCAACTTTGGTATCGGGTCTCTTGGGCGAACACGCCGACGCGATCACCATCATCGCGATCATCATCGTCAACGGCATTCTGGGCTTCATCCAAGAACTGCGGGCGGAGAAATCGCTCGCGTCGCTCAAGCAACTGACCGCGCCGACCGCACACGTGTTGCGGGAAGGCAAGAAAATGACCGTGCCGGCCCACGAACTGGTGCCCGGCGACATCATCTTCCTGGAAAGCGGCGACCGCGTCCCGGCCGACGTGCGCC
This sequence comes from Bacilli bacterium, assembly GCA_035776695.1. Classification (GTDB taxonomy): domain Bacteria; phylum Bacillota; class Bacilli; order Tumebacillales; family Tumebacillaceae; genus Tumebacillus. The sequence goes on along the minus strand of DASTWJ010000197.1, from coordinate 2,495 downwards.
TGTTGACTTCCTCTTCATTGGAAGCGGAGGAGTCGGCGCTGACCGGCGAATCGCTGCCCGTCCAGAAGACGATCTCTCTCATCGACGATCCGAACGCCAACCTCGGCGACCGCAAAAACATGTGTTACATGGGCACGATGATCACCCGCGGCAAAGGCCAAGCGGTCATCGTCGCCACCGGCATGCAGACGGAGATGGGCCTGATCGCCGACCTGATCCAATCGGCGGAAGAGATGGAAACGCCGCTGCAACGCCGCCTGGATCAACTGGGCAAGATCCTCGTCTACGTCGCGCTCGGCATCACCGCCGTCGTCGTCGTGACGGGCATCCTGCACGGCAATGACATCTACACGATGTTCCTCGCCGGCGTCTCGCTGGCCGTCGCGGCGATTCCGGAAGGCTTGCCGGCGATCGTCACCGTCGCACTGGCGCTCGGCGTGCAGCGGATGATCAAGCGTCGCGCCATCGTCCGCAAGCTGCCGTCCGTCGAAACGCTCGGCTGCGCGACTGTCATCTGCTCGGACAAAACGGGCACACTGACCCAGAACAAGATGACCGTCCAACGCATGTGGGTGGGCGGCGAATTCTATGAAGTGTCCGGCACGGGCTACAACCCGAACGGCGAGTTCAGCTTCGGCGGCAAGAAGGTCGACCCGACCCGGCGTCCGGATCTGCAACGCCTGCTGGAAGTCTCCGTCCTCTGCAACAACGCGGTCCTGTTCAACGACGAGAAGCAAAAGGGCGAGTGGGTTGTGCAGGGTGATCCGACCGAAGGGGCGCTGATGGTGCTCGGCGCCAAGGCGGGCCTCTACGGGGAAGCGATGGAAGCGGCGCAACCGCGCCTCGACGAGCTTCCGTTCGACTCGACCCGCAAGATGATGTCCGTTTTGAGCAAGGACCAAAAAGGCGACCTGTTCATGCTGACCAAAGGAGCGCCGGACGTGTTGCTCGACCGCTGCGGCTACATGCTGGTCAACGGCAAGGTCACGCCGCTGACCAACTCGCTGCGCAAAAGCATCATGCAAGCCAACCACGCGATGGGCGTCGAAGCGCTGCGCTGCTTGGCGCTGGCTTACCGCCCGCTGCGCGATGCGAACCAGTTCAAGACGAATGACCCCGAGCGCGACCTGATCTTCGTCGGCATGGTCGGCATGATCGACCCGCCGCGCCCGGAAGTGTACGACGCGATCCAACGCACCCGCAAAGCGGGCATCAAGACGATCATGATCACCGGCGACCATCAGGTGACGGCCGAAGCGATCGCCCGTCAGCTCGGCATTCTGCCGAACGGCGGTTTGACGGTCAACGGACAGCAACTCTATAATATGTCTGACAAGGAATTGCAGGAGCGCGTGGACGACATCTACGTCTATGCCCGCGTCTCCCCGGAACACAAGCTGCGCATCGTCAAAGCGCTGCAGGCCCGCGGCCATGTCGTCGCGATGACCGGCGACGGCGTCAACGACGCCCCGGCGATCAAGGCGGCCGACATCGGCATCTCGATGGGGCAGGGCGGTACCGACGTGGCGAAGGAAGCGTCGGCGCTGATCCTCTCCGACGACAATTTTGCGACGATCGTGGCGGCGATCGAGGAAGGTCGCTCGATCTACGACAACATCCGCAAGTTCGTCCGCTACCTGCTGGCGTCGAACGTCGGCGAGATCATCACGATGTTCCTCGCGATGATCATGGGCCTGCCGCTGCCGTTGGTGCCGATCCAGATCCTCTGGGTCAACCTCGTCACCGACGGACTGCCGGCGATCGCGCTTGGCGTCGACCCGGCGGAGCGCAACATCATGTCTCGCCCGCCGCGCAACGTGCGCGAGTCGATCTTCGCCCGCGGCGTCGGGTTCAAGATCCTGTCGCGGGGCTTGATGATCGGCGTCGCCACGCTGGCCGTGTTCTGGTTCTCCCTGCAGATGGAGCCGGATCACTTGGTCAAGGCGCAATCGATGGCGTTTGTCACCTTGGTGATGGCGCAGTTGATCCACGTGTTTGACTGCCGCTCCGTCGAAGGCGGGATCTTCTCCCGCAACATCTTTGAAAACAAGTGGCTGATCGCGTCGGTGCTCTCCTCCGTCGTGCTGCTGCTCGGCGTGATGTACATCGAGCCGTTCCAACCGGTGTTCCGCACCGTGCCGCTCGGTCTCGTCGATTGGCTGATCGTCCTGATCGCCGCCGCGATCCCGACGTTCGCCCTCGCCGCGCGCCGCGTGACCCAGAAGAAGAGCACGCGCCTGAGCATGAGCCACCGCCGCTAGGAGGCGTATCCAGAGCGATGAAATTCACGAAAATGCATGGTCTCGGCAATGACTTCGCGGTCGTTGCCGAGCTTTCTTCACTTCCGGAGGACGTGTCCGCCCTCGCGACAAAAGTCTGTGACCGCAACTTCGGCGTCGGCGCGGACGGGCTGGTCTTCATCCTGCCGAGCGACAAAGCCGATTTTCGCATGCGGATCATCAACGCGGACGGTTCGGAGCCGGAGCAATGCGGCA
>DASTWJ010000196.1:0-17191 GCA_035776695.1 Bacilli bacterium | reverse complement strand
CGAAGGACGACAGCAGGCCGGACGCCTGCCCTTGGCCGACGGTGGTCTTCTTGGTGACCAGCGAGTTGACGCTCGGGCGAATCAGACCGTTGCCGAGCGCGAAGACCGTCAGGTAGACGGCAGCCGTCGCAAACGAATGGCTGAGCAGGATCAGGCCGAAGCCGATCGCCGAGACGACCAGACCGATCTGGATCACCCTGCCCTCGCCGAGCTTCTTGATCAGACGACCGACCAAGCCGCCTTGGACGAAGGCGCCGGCAAAGCCCATGATCATGAACACATACCCGAGCGAATGCGAGGTCAGACCCGCTTGCTTCGCCGCGAAGTAGGCGAAGGTCGCTTCGAGGCCGGCCATCGAGACCATGACCACGAACGTCAGCAGGTACAAGTACGAGATCGCGCCGCCAAACGCCGCCCAGCGGGACGGTTTCTTCGCACCCGCAACGGTTCGCTTGTCCGGGGTCAGCGATTCTTTGACCATGAACAGGACAAAGAAGAACGTGACCGCCGCGACGACACCCGCGATGTAGAACGGCAGCGAGTAGTTCTGATCGGACGAGAAGATCCCGCCGATCGCCGGGCCGAAGATAAAGCCGAGACCGATGGCGGCCCCGATGACACCCATCCCTTTGCCGCGATTTTCCGGCGTCGTGATGTCGGCCACATAAGCCATCGTCGTCGGCATGTTCGCCGCTGACAACGCACCGCCGACGATGCGGGCCACGAACAGCATCAACACGGACTGCGCCGTCGCGAACAGGAAGAACGACAGCGACAGACCGGCGATGCCGATCAGCATGACCGGCTTGCGGCCGATGCGGTCGGAGATGCTGCCCCACAGCGGAGCGAACAGAAACTGCATCACCGAGTACACGGCCATCAGCAGGCCGAGGATAAATTCATTCCCGCCGAGCACGTCCACGTAGAACGGCAGCACAGGGATGATGATCCCGAAGCCGAGCATGACCAGAAACATCACGGCGAACAGGATCGGCAACGCCCCTTTGTTACGATTTTCCATCCTTATTCACCTCTTTATTTTGAAAAAAGGCCGTTGCTTAGCGCCCGCGACGGAATGCGCGAGCGAGTGCAGCGCCTACGAAAGCACCGACCAACGCGACGATGATGTCCATCACGACGGGGGTCACGGTGCCACCCATATCGACCATCGGGCCGTACATCCAACCCAACTGATGAACGGAAACGAACATCAAGCCTTGTGCCAAGATCAGCCCCAAGATGATGCTGAGCCAGCGCGGCGCTTTCAACAGGGCGGTCGCAAGCAAGGCGGCGACCAAAGACAGGCCCCATGTAAAAGCCATGAAAATTCCAGACATAAGAAACATCCTCCCTTATCTGCATCCTTCTCTATTTTAGACTAGTTGCGGACGCGTTACTAGCGATTATGGAAAAAGCCTGGTCGAAGTGGACCAGGCTTTTGCTAATCTGTCACATTTGCAACTGGATGGTCAATTGTTAGACCAAACGCTTGCGGATCGTGCCGGACAGGAAGTCGATCACGATGACGACGACGATGACGCCGATCAGGATCGCGCCGACGCGCGCCCACGAGTGACCCATCAGGGCGAACAGGAGCGGCGTACCGATCCCGCCTGCGCCGACCATCCCGAGGACGGACGCGGCCCGGACATTGATCTCGAATTTATAGAGAGCGTAGGACATGAACTCCGGCAGCACTTGCGGCAGGACGGCAAACCACAGCGTTTGCAGACGGTTCGCGCCACAAGCGGTCAACGCTTCCATCGTACCGCCTTCCATGTTCTCGATCGCTTCGGAGTAGAGCTTGCCGATCATCCCGATCGAGTGGAAGCCGATCGCGAGAACACCGGCGAACGGGCTCGGACCGACGGCGACGATGAAGATGATTGCGACGATCAGCTCCGGCAGAGTCCGGATCACGTTGAGGATGCGCTTGCCGATCGTGGCGATCCAGCGGTTCTTCGGGCTCATGTTGACAGCCGCGAGGAAGCCGAACGGAATGGCGAGCACGGCAGCGATCGTCGTCCCGAGCAGAGCGATCTCCAACGTTTCGATCATCTTGTCGATGACGCCTTCATCCTCCGTGATAAAGGTCCATTCCGGCGAGAGGACGCCGGAGATGATCTTCTTGCCGACCGGCAGAGAATCGATCGTCTTCTGCCAGTCGATCGTCATGCCGGAGAAACACCAGATGTACAGGAGAACCAAGAGAATCAACAGCACATAGCCTTTGATGCGCTGAGCAAAAGTCTTTTGCGGTGCAACGGTCGGTTTGGTTTGGCTCATAGCAATTTCTCCCTGACGTACGTACTGAGCGTGTCGATCAAGATGACCACGACGAGCGTGAACAGGATGATCGAGGCTACGTGCTGATACTGGAACGTATCGAGAGCGATCTGCAGATGCATGCCGATCCCGCCGGCGCCGACGAGGCCGAGGATGGCGGAGGCACGTACGCAAATCTCAAAGGTATACAGGATATAGGCGACGAACGACGGCAACGCTTGCGGCACCACGGCAAACGAGATGAATTGCCACTTGTTCGCACCGACAGCCGTCATCGCTTCCAACGGACCCGGGTCGATCGCTTCCACCGACTCGTACGCCAGCTTGGTGATAATCCCGAACGAGAAGACGACCATCGCCAGCATACCGGCCAGCGGCCCGATCCCGACGACCGCGACGAACAGACCGGCCAACAGCATATCGGGAATCGTGCGGACAAAGTTCAGAACCATCCGCGCGATGCCGGTGACCCAACGCGACTGGAACACGTTGCGAGAGGCGAGCAGGATGAACGGAATGGCGAACAGAGCGCCGAATGTCGTCCCGAGGATGGCGATTTGCAACGTCTGGAGCATCGGTGTCAAGATGTCCACGAAGTAGTTGAAATCAGGCGGCCACAGTTGGCTCAACATCGTGCCGATCCGCGGCAACCCTGAGATCAGGTCGCCGAGAGCGAAGTCGGTGCCTCTGTACGCGATCACGTACAGCGCGAGCAGGATCAAAAAGATCACAGTAAACCGAATCTTCGAGGAGACGGGAGCTTTTGGTTTCTGGATTGCTTGTTGGGCCATCGGCTATGCCTCCACGTTCCCCAACAGCTCGTCCTTGCGGATTTGGCGGCCGTAGATTTCCGAGAAGACGTCGTCGGTCGCTTCCTCCACCGGACCATCGAACACCAGCTTGCCGGCGCGCAGACCGATGATGCGGGTGCCGTATTCGCGCGCGAGGTCAAGGAAGTGCAAGTTGACGATGGTCGTGATGCCGAGCTCTTGGTTGATGCGCTGCAAGTCGTCCATGACTTGGCGAGTGGTCAGCGGGTCGAGCGATGCGACCGGCTCGTCCGCCAGAATGAGCTTGGCTTCCTGAGCCAATGCGCGGGCGATCGAGACGCGCTGCTGCTGACCGCCGGACAGTTGGTCGGCACGGATGTACGCCTTGTCCGGGATGTTGACGCGTGCCAGAGCGTCGAGTGCCAATTCCACGTCACGCTTCGGCCACAGGCCGAGGATCGTGCGCAGCGTCGAGTGGTAGCCGACGCGTCCGCTCAGCACGTTCTTGATGACAGAAACGCGCTTGACGAGGTTGAAGTTTTGGAAGATCATGCCGATGTCTCGGCGGATGCGGCGCAGGTCTGCGCCTTTGGCCTTGGTGATGGATTTGCCGTCGATGATGATCTCGCCGGAGGAGATCTCGTGCAGTCGGTTGATCGAGCGGAGCAGAGTGGATTTCCCTGCGCCGGACAAACCGACGATAATCACAAACTCGCCCGGATTGATCTTGAGGTTGATATTATCCAGGCCGACGACACCATTGGGATAAACCTTCGTCACATTGTTGAATTCGATCATTTGCGTCCCAACTTTCATTCGGTCTTCTTGATTCTCATTCTGGTTTGTTACGCGTTAGTGTGGACAAAAAGACAGGAAATTTGCATCGACATATCAGACAGAGCATCTACCATTGTACAAAAAAGCGCTTTCATAGCCAAGACATAATCCGTAAATTTTCGACGTTTTTTACCGAAATGTGCAAAGGAGGCGTTTTTTGCTCAAAATACGCTATAATAAGCGTACGAAAGGATGGGAAAAGAATGGATTTGAGCAACGTACAACTGATCATCTACGACCTTGACGGCACGCTGTATGAAGACACGCACCATTTTGACTACTACGCGGGCCAACTGAAACAGCGACTGGCCTCCGATATGCAGGACAAGTTCCAAGCCGACTACGAAGCGGCCCTGAACGACGCGCACCCGTTGCGCATCGGACGTACATATGACGCGATTCGCGACCTGATCCTCGTGCAGATCAAAGGCGATGTCAGCGAAGCCTACCGCTGGGACGGCACCGCGCTGTCGGCCGAAGAAGTGCGCGAACTCTATCCGGACAAAGTCACCGTCAACCTCGAAGACATGTTCTCCGTCGGCGACATGTGGTGGGTGCCGGGCTGCATGGCGCGCCACTACGGGCTGACCGATGCGGGTACCACGGAAGCATTTCTCGCGACCCGCGAATGGATGATGGGACCGGAATTCGAGATGAACCCGATCCAAGGGCTGAAGGACGGCATCGCCGCCTCCCGCGCCAACGGCGTCAAGCAGGTGCTCGTCACCAACTCGCCGCAACAGGATTCGGAGAAGATCCTCGACAAGATCGGCCTGTTCGAATCGTTCGACCTGAAAGTCTTCATGGCCCGCAAGCCGTCCGGCACGAAAGGCGTGTTCGAGCGGGTGTCTCAGCAGTTCGGAATCGCCTATGAGCACATCCTGTCCGTCGGCGACAACTGGGTCAACGAAATCCTGCCGGCCAACGAGCTCGGCTGCCAGACGATCTACATCGACCCGCACGGCATCGGGGCCGGTCTGGAATCGGACAAGACGGTGAAGTCAATGCAGGAAGTCCTGCCGCTGATCACCGTAGCCGGGAAGTAAGCTGCGCCCCTCTTATTTAGATGTAAAAAGATGTGGTGTCCACCCCGACCTGCCTACCTAGGGCGAGTCGGAAGGTGACACCACTTTTTTGATTCCGTGTGCCATTTGCACTTAACGAGTCAGGATGCGCTCCCGAATCAGATGCGCCACCCCGTATTCATCGTTCGTCGTGGTCTGCCAGTCCGCTTTCGCCCGCAGCTCCGGAACGGCGTTGCCCATCGCGACGCCAAGCCCGGCATATTCCACCATCTCCAGATCGTTCAAGTTGTCCCCCACCGTCACGATCTGCTCCCGTGCAATCCCCAACTCGCGGGCCAGATGATGAATCGCCCGCGCCTTGGTCGCCTCCCGCTCGAAACACTCCAGGAACGTAAAGCCCGGGAAATCATGGTCGAACGACAAGAAGTTAAACTTCCGCTCTTCCGCCAAGCTTCGCAGATCTTGCACCAAACCCTTGACCGATTCCGTTTTTTCAATCGACAGCACTTTGATCGGGTCGAGGTGGGCGATCTGTTTCAAGCTCTCGACCTGCTGCGACACCTGCGGGTCCTTGTTCACGAACAACAGCGCTTCTCGATGGCCCGGGTGGCGGTCGTAATAGGTGTCGATCCCTTCAAACGCATGCGTGAACACACCCGCCCACTGCCGATGGGCGGCGATCACGTCGAGGATCGCGTGGGTGGTCGCTTCGTCCAGCCCGCGATGCAGCAGCGTCTCTTGCTTCAACGGGTCGACGATCAGCGCCCCGTTGCCGAGGATGACCGGGACGTTGACGCCTAACTGCCGGGCGATCGGCACCACGCCACGCAAAGGGCGACCGGAGGCGAGGGTGATGACGACGCCTTGCTTGTGCGCCTCCCGGATCGCTTCGATCACTTGCGGGGCCAGTTGTGAGTTGGAGTCAAGCAGCGTTCCGTCGATGTCGCAAACGAGCATTTTGTAGTCCATGAGCACACTCCTTTTTGGCAAAAATTAGTCTTTGACGCCCATCAGCCAGCCGCGGATCGGCTTGAACTTGCCCTCCCCGCGCAGCACTTCTTTCGGGCAGAAGATGCGGAACATCGTGTCCGGCTTCAACGAGCGCACCAGCCATGACGCCGAAGCGATGTCGGTCGTCTTGCCGTCGTCGCCGAGCAGCTCGATCCCTTGCTGGTAATAATGATAGCCGCTGACTTTCGCCGATTGGAAGGACAGGTAGTACTCCGGGTTCAGGCCGTGGTTCTTGAACATCTCCGAGATCTGCTTGCGCTCCAAGTCGGTCAGTTCTCGCGTGTTGATCACCCCGAACAGGCGGCGGTTGACGAAGCGGTCGGCCAAGTCGCGCAGGGTCGGGTCGTCCTCTCGCGTCCAGCGTTGCAGGGTGTACGTGACGACACCTTCGTCCACGTCGAGGTACTCGGCGACCGTGACCTCATCCATGTGGCGATCAAACAGGGGGCGGAGCTCGTTCGGGACATATACGTCGGTTCCTAGGTCATACAGCTTTTTCGCACGTTGAAACACGTGGCGCAAAAGCACGTCGGAGGAAACGGTCACGGGGTGCAGGTAGACTTGCGAATACATGAAGTAGCGGGCGAGGATATACTGTTCGACCGTGTGCATGCCGGAGCGCTTGACGAGGACGTTGTTCGTCTCGGGGTCGGGGCGCATGACGCGAATCAGCCGTTCCAGCTCAAACGTCCCGTAGGTGACGCCGGTGTTCACCGCATCGCGCAACAGGTAGTCCATGCGGTCGACGTCCAGTTGCGAGGAGATCAGCTTGACGACCAGCTTGTGCTTGCTCTTCTTGGCGATCACGTCGGCGACATCTTGGGCGAACTGTTCGTCGACGTGGCGCTTCATGATGAAGTTGATCTCCGGGTCTTCCACGAGAATCCGCTGCGTCCACGTCTCGTGATGAAACTTGAACACCCCTTCGATCGTGTGGGAAAAGGGGCCGTGCCCCAAGTCGTGCAACAAGGCGGCACAGAGCGCCAGATTGCGCACCCGTTCCTCGCTCGGCCAGCCGAAGTTGCGCTCAAACTGCGCGAGCACCTTGCGCATCGTCTCGTAGGTGCCGAGCGAATGGGTGAAGCGGCTGTGTTCCGCCCCGTGGTAGGTCAGGTAGGACGTACCCAGTTGACGAATCCGGCGCAAACGCTGAAAAGCCCGCGTGTTGATCAGGTCCCAGATCAGCGGACTCTGCACATAGATGTAGTCGTGTACGGGGTCTTTGAAAACTTTTTCCTTGTCGATCCATTCAGTGAGCATGGGTATGCCTCCGTTCTCTCTTCTACCTTTGAGAGTAAAGAAACAGGCAACAAATAGCAAGTCGGGAATGGGAGTCTCCCTGCCTCTACATACTACAGGGACGGCGCACATAGCCTAGGAAACAAGCCGTGAGAATGTGAGCGGGGTTACGTCACCGTGTAAAAGGCTTGGCATTTCCCTGCAAACTTCCCTATAATAAGGGGTATCTTGACTACCATCAACGCCACCCCACCGTTCAAAGGAGTTCTCGGAACGATGAATAAACATGACCGTCTGTTGTACCTGTTCGATCGACTGCCTCAGGATAAGCAGCAAGACCTGCTCAACCTGCTGGAAACTTGGAACGCGATGCCTGCGCCTACGTTGGAGAAGAGCGAAGACACCTCCGCCCTCAACCCCGCGCTCGAATCGGCGCTCGGCAAGGAATGGATGTGCCTGAACGCTTTGAAAAAAGTCGTCGCCACCCACTACCCGCCCCGCTTGGAGCTGGCGTATGTGGCGTTCCATCCGATGCTCGATTCGGTGAGCACCGCGAAGTCCCGCCCCGCAGCCGAGAAGATGTTCACGCTGGAAGCGGCGTATGAGCTGAAGCGGATTTTTGAAAAAGAGCCGGATTCCGAGCTGTTCTCGGAGGAAGTGCAGGAGCATCTGCATTCGCTGTTGTATCAGGAGAAGAAGTAATCTTACGTGTCGCAAGCCAAACAAAACACCCCCTCTTGCCCGAGCAGGAGGGGGTGTTTTTCGTTTCTGCTTATTTCGCTAGGCTCTGGCGCGACAGTTGAGAGATTGCGACCCAGATCACGAGGAAGCCGATCAGTTGACCGAGGGTGAACGGCTGGTCGAGCCAGGTCGGTCGAGTGGACATGATTCAGTTGGGTCCACAATAGCATAAGGGGGTTGTAGTTGTAAATCATCCGGCTCACAGGGTTGTGCAGGATGGATATGGTATACTGATGGAAAGAATTGTGCTATTGGAGGCTGATTGATATGGCAGAGATTGCAGTTGGACAAGCGGCACCCGATTTCACCCTGCCCGCGAGCAACGGGGAGTCGGTCAAGTTGAGCGATCTGCGCGGCAAGAACGTCGTGTTGTACTTCTACCCGAAAGATATGACGTCGGGTTGCACCACCCAAGCGTGTGACTTCCGCGATGCGTTTCCGACGTTCAGGGAAGCGGACACCGTGATCCTCGGCGTGTCCCCCGACCCGGTGAACCGCCACCTGAAGTTCATCGAGAAACACGAGCTGAACTTCACCCTGCTGGCCGACGAAGAGCACCAAGTCAGCGAGCTGTACGGCGTGTGGAAAGAGAAGAACATGTACGGCAAGAAGTACTGGGGCATCGAGCGCACCACCTTCTTGATCGACAAGGACGGGAACATCGCGAAGGTGTACCCCAAGGTGAAGGTCAAAGGGCATATCGAGCAAGTGCTGGAGGATGCGAAGGCGTTGTAAGTTGACCACAACATCAGGATACAAACCAAGAGAAAAAGCCCCGCTCATGGGGGCTTTTTCCTATATATAGTCAGTTTGCCGCATACAGTCAGTTTGCCGCCGAGTGTAGCAAATCGGATAGCTTGTGCATCCTCAGTGTACAGCCCTCTCTCGCTTTTTTCTCAAGCGCTTGGCATCTTCTTTTCCGGCTTGAATCTCTTCATCTTGATAGAGAAAGTCCATCATCGTAGGGACTCGTTTGATAAACCATTCATAATTGTGTCGCCCTTTTTCGATGATCTCGAACTTAGTCTGTTCGACTTGCTGACGGATCAAGTCGTAGATCGCGCGGTTCCCAGCCAGATTGATCTCGCTCTCCGGCTCTCCTTCCCCCGCTTCGGCGTCGCCGCAGTCCATGTAGACGCGTTCGACGTGGGAGAGGTCGGAGGTGGGGATGAGTTGCTCCAACGCCTCTTGGTTGCGGTAGAAGCCGGAGGAGAGGCAGCCAAGGCGCTTGATCACGCTGGGGTAGCGGCAGGCGGCGTAGACGGAGATGTGGGCACCGGAGGAGCATCCGGCCATGTAGGTACGGTCGGGTTGGGTGCGATATCGGTCGTCGATCAGCGGTTTGAGTTCTTGGATCACGAAGTCGATGTAGGCGTCGCCTTTGCCGCCCAAGGGGCTTGGCTCGCCGAGGATCTGTTCGGCGAACTTGCCGGTCGGGCTGGCGTAGTATTCGTTGATCCGCTCGTTGCGGTCAGGGTTGTTGTCGATGGCGACGACGATCGTCTGAATGCCTTCCTGCTCCAAGTACGCTTCCAAGCGCAAGGAAAATCCCTGCGGCGAATCTTCGTCGCGGAACACATATTGTCCATCGTGCATGTACAGCACAGGGTAGCGCGTCGTCGTTTGAGCGTACCCCTCCGGCAGATAGACGCGTATGGTTCTGTTCAGTTGCAAAGCGGGAATCGGTACCTCAAACGTTTCGATCATCTTGCGCTTCCTCCTTATGGAAAAATATTTTATGTCTATTCCACAGAGTCAGATCATTTCCCTTCCAATTCCGTGCCTCATAAACGCGTCCATCAAAAAAACCCGTGCCACGGAGTCGCTCGGGTTTTCGAATGGAGATGGTACGTCCTCCGCTCGCTTCTAGTCTTCCTCATCCAGTTCCTGCACCCACTCAAACAGCGCTTGGAACATCCCCATCCGCCGTGCCTGAAAACGTTCGCGCATCGCGTTGGCGTAAGTCTTGTCGGGCAGGTGTTCGAACAGCTCATGGCTCGGTCCGCTGATCGCATCGTCGGTGTTCACTTCGATCAACCAGAGCTGGCCGTCGGGGGCGATGCCAAGGTCAACGCCGATCTCGGTGAATACGCGATATGCCTCCAGCGCTTCACACACGCGAAACCCGATCTCCTGCAGGCGCTCTTTCAGCTCCGAGACGTCAAACGTCTCCCCCACAACCGCCGCCAACGGTTGCACCGCCCCTCCGCTGATCGCTACGTTGGAGACGATCGAGTCGGCACCCGAGACGCGGACGAGTTCGCCGGCGTAGACCCACGTTCCGTCCAAGTCGCGCTGCATGTGAACGCGAATGTCGAACTGACTGGCTCCGTGCGTCATCAGGGGCGCGGTTTGCTGCACGATGCACACCCCCTTTTCATCAAAAGGGGACATGGCCTTCGCCAGTTCCTCGAAGTTCGTGAACGTTTGCATCGGTTCTCCTTGCACCGTCCAACACCACCGCTCGCCTTCGCCCTTGTCCTCGCCCTTCCCCTCTCGCTCGACTCGGGAGATACCACGACCGCCCCATGTATCCACAGGCTTGATGTAGACGCTGTCATATCGCGCAAGCATCTCCGCCAACGCCTCTCGCCCATGCAAATGCGTCTCCGGCAAGCGGCAAGGCCCCAGTTCCTCGCCGTCCAACGCTTTGTGCATCTCCCATTTGTTGAGAAAACGCCGTTCCTCATCCAACTCGCCCCGTCCCATGTCTCCTCTGCCTCCTCTTTTACATGTCGTGCTCGCGGACTTCCGTGATCCGATTCCGTTCATCGAGCAAGACGACGCGATGCTTCAATCCGCCCAGTTCCGCTTCGTCATAGGTCGCCATGCTCAGGATGAAGATGATATCGCCCGGTTGAAACAGCCTCGCGGGCGGCCCGTTCAAGCAGATCTTCCCCGAGCCGGGGTCGGCTGCAATCGCGTACGTCTTCCAGCGAGTGGCCGTTTGCAGGGAGGTGATCTGCACCATCTCATACGGACGGATGTCGGCCGCCTCCATCAGCAGCGCGTCGATCGTGATGCTGCCCACATAATTCAAATCGGCTTCCGTGACGGTCGCGCGGTGAATTTTTCCTTTGCACATCAAGCGTTGCAAGCAGAAAGCCCCCTTTCCTTTCCTACGATATGCGGAAAAGGTTCGCTGTGACAGGTACTTCGCCTGTAGAAATACTTTGACATCCCCTTCTCTACAAGCTATCGTGAAAGGTAAGCATACATATTTTGGAGGGATCGACACCATGACCAGAAAGCAGCGATCAGATATCCCGGTACAAGAGACGTGGAACCTCGACGACCTGTTCTCCTCGCATGAAGCGTGGGAGGCGGAGATCATCGCAATCGACCGCGACCTGAGCACCGTCACACAATACCAAGGCAAACTCGCTGAAGGCCCAGCAGTGCTCAAAGCGTGCCTCGATGCCCAAGAAGAGTTGCAAAAACGCCTGCTCCGCGCCTCCGCTTATGCGGGGTTTCGTTTGGCGACAGACAGCATGGAAGCGTCGCATCAGGCGGACAGCACGCGGATCGCGGCGCTGGGTGCGGGCGTGTCGGCGGGGATCAACTTCATCTCCTCGGAAGTGATCGCGCTTCCGGAGGGAACGGTGGAGCAATGGTTGGAGCAGGATGCGGAATTGGCGACCTACCGCCACGCGTTGGAAAACGTGTTGGCGTATCGCCCCTACACCCTGTCGCCCGAGTCGGAGGCGGTGGTTGCGGGTCTTGGCGAAGTGCTGGAATCGCCGTTTCGCGTCTATTCGGTTTCCAAAGGCGCGGACATGACCTTCGCTCCAGTCACGGATGAGGAAGGACACGAACATGCCGTCTATGACGGTGGTGCGCAATCTTCGTCCGATCCGGTCTTGCGTCGCAAAGCATACCTCTCGTATACCGAAGGGCTGAAGCCGTACCGCAACACCTACGCGACCACCTTCGCGACGGAAGTGAAAAAGAACATCGCCCTCGCCAAGTTGCGCGGCTACGAGTCGGCGGAGCAGATGCTCCTGTTCCCGCACAAAGTGTCGCTCAAGGTCTACCACAACGTGCTGGACATCATCGGGAAGGAACTGGCGCCGCATATGCGCCGTTACCAGAAGTTGCGCCAACGCCTGATGGGGCTTGACAACATGCTTTACTGCGACCTCGCCGCCCCGCTCGGCGAGGAGGCGGAAGTCAGCTACGAGCAGGCACAGGAGTGGACGCTCGGTGCGCTTGAAGTGCTCGGCGAAGAATACCACGCCCTCATGCGCCGCGCGTTTGACGAGCGCTGGATCGACCGTGCGGACAACGTCGGCAAGCGTTCGGGCGCGTTTTGCAACACGGTGTACGGCGTGCATTCCTACGTCTTCATGACGTGGAACAACCGGATGCGCCCGGTGTTCACCCTCGCGCATGAGTTGGGGCACGCGGGGCACTTGTCGCTCGCCGGCAAATCCCAGCGTTTGAGCCACACCCGCCCGCCGCTGTCCTTCATCGAAGCGCCGTCGACGATGAACGAATTGCTGCTGGCCGAGTATCTGCTGAAGCGATCCGATGATCCGAAAGTGCGCCGCAGCGTGATCAACGGCCTGATGGGCACCTACAACCACAACTACGTCAACCACCTGCTGGAAGGCGAGTTGCAACGCCGGATCTACGCGCGGGCCGAAGCGGGCGAGCCGATCACGGAGCGCGTGTTAAGCGCGACCAAAGGCGAGATTCTCGGTGCGTTCTGGGGCGATACGCTGGAGATCGACGACGGGGCGCGCTTGTTGTGGATGCGCCAACCGCACTACTACATGGGGCTGTATCCGTACACCTACGCCCTCGGCCTGACCATCTCCACGGCGGCCGCTCAAGCGATTCGCGAGCAAGGGCAACCGGCCGTCGACCGCTGGTTGCAAGTGCTGAAAGCGGGCGGCACCCTGTCGACCGTCGAGTTGGCGCAAGTGGCGGGCGTGGACATCACCAGCCCGGAGGCGATTCGCAAGGCAGTGGCGTATGTCGGGTCGCTGGTGGATGAGTTGGAGAGAAGCTACGAATAACCCGGTCTAGCCCGGTTAGGTCCTGTGTATACAACAAAGACCCCGTGATCTTGACGGGGTCTTTTGCATGTACATGGGTTCGCATGTTACTTGCGCAGGTCTTTCATGATCCGATAATTCCCCAAGTTCGGCACGAAGCCGAGTTTGCTGTTGACGGCAAGCATCCCGAGGTTCTCCGAATCGTTGTCCGCTTGCATGTAGGTCACGTCGTACCTTTTCGCTTCTTCGAGCAGCAGCAGTTTCAACGCCAACGCGATGTGGCGACCGCGGTAGTCGGTGTGGACGCCGGTGTACTCGTTGTACAGACCGTCCTCTTCCATTTCCAACTGCTGGGTCAGCCCGACGGGGCGGTCGCCGTCGAAGGCGACGAACAGGTATTGCGGCGGGCACTCCCGCACGGAGTCGCGCCACTCGTCGAACAGCGGAGGCGTCAACATCGCCGGGTTGTCACGGCAGGTGTCGGCGAACAGTTGATACAGCTCGTCCTCCGTCGTCTGCTCCCAGACTGCTTCCCCCTGCGCAAAGCGAATGCCGCTCGCCTTGACACCGTCCACCACACCCGCGAACTTCGCTTCGTCATAGGCGTCCATGTGAAGCGTCGAGGTGAACAGATGGCGGTCGATCGCAAAGCCTCGCCGCTCCACGAACGCCAACGCATCCGGCTCCCCTTCCTTCAACTCGGAGAAGAGCACGTCCGCTTCGATCTTGTGGCACCACGCCTCCAAATGGTCGTACAACAACCGCCCCACACCGCGCCCGCGCACGGACGGGTCGACGATCAGATGGCTGCCGAGCGTCCCGGCGATCGCCCACGGCGCACGCCATGAAGCCGCATAACCGACCACGTTTCCTTCCTCATCGACGGCAACCACCCGCTCTCGATAGAACCCGGTGATCCGTCCCTCCTCGTCTTTGGCCGGACGGTCTTCCTGCGGGATGGTCTCATCCGCCAACGCCAATTCCTCCGCCTCCGTATGTAAAAGAGCAGCTACGGCTGCATAGTCTTCCGGTGTTTGCATCGGTCGTACCGTATAGTGAGGCACACGCAATCAACCTTTCCCATCGTCAAATTTTCGATCTAACCGTCCTTGAAACTTCGATTCTGCAGGGAATAATTCCTTCAAAATAAATACTCGCGTCTCCCTACTTCGGGAAACGCGAGTATGGTTATGTGTTCAGCTTACAGGTCGTCACCACGAACCTTTTTTAAAAACGGTACTTGGAAATGGTGTCCTGCAACTGATCCGCCGTTTGCGCGAGGTGTGCGGCGGAGGAGGCGATCTCGTCCATCGAAGCGGTCATCTCTTCGATCACGCCGGCGATGTTTTCGGAGCTGCCCACGGTGCGCTCGGAACCTTCCTGCACGACTTGCAAGCCGTTGACCAACTCGTGCCACTTATCGGCCAGCGTGCGGTTCTCCGAGGAGATCAACTGGACGTGGGAGACCAGCGCTTGCGAAGCGGCGGCGACTTGCTCGAAGATCGTTTCCACTTCGGAGAAAGCCCCCAACCCGACGTGCAGGTCGCGGTCGTGCTTCTCGCGGTTGGTGACGATGTGCGCGATCTGCTCTTGGATGTCGTCGAGAATGTTCGCGATCTCGGAGGTTGAGTCGACGGCGTTCTCCGCCAGCTTGCGGACTTCGGTGGCGACGACGGCGAACCCGCGTCCCGCTTCACCGGCCCGCGCCGCTTCGATCGCCGCGTTCAAGGCGAGCAGGTTGGTCTGTCCGGCGATCTCCGTGATCATGCCGAGGATCTGCTCGATCTGCTCCGACTTCGCCGC
Organism: Bacilli bacterium; assembly: GCA_035776695.1. Classification (GTDB taxonomy): domain Bacteria; phylum Bacillota; class Bacilli; order Tumebacillales; family Tumebacillaceae; genus Tumebacillus. Next base: position 2,479 of record DASTWJ010000196.1, on the reverse strand, counting down.
CAACTGGTCGATCGAGCGGTTGTTGAAGTCGGTGTTCGCTTGGATGACGTCCATCTTGTCGGTCGCTTCGGTGAGGATGCCCTTGCCCTGCACGACCAGTTGCCCCGTATCGGAGGATGTCGCCGACGCTTGCTGCGCGGTGGCGGCGATCTCGTCGACGGTGGCCGCCATCTGCGCGATCATCTGGTTCATCTGCGTCAGTTGGGCGTTCGATTCCTGCGCTTCGTTCGAGACCTGTGCCGTGTCGTCGGCGATCTGGTGGTTCGCGCCCTGCATCTGCTCGGTCGTCGTCTTCAGGTTGGACGAGCCGAGGTGCAGGTTCTGAATCGCTTGCGCCACTTCCTGCACGGTGTTCTGCAGCGTCTGCAACATGCCGTTCGCCGCATACGCCAAGCGCCCCACTTCGTCACGCGAGGTGACGGGGATGCGCTGGGTGAGGTCGCCTTCGCCCTTCGAGATCGCCAGCATCGCACCTTCCAACCCTTGCAGGCGGCGGAATTGGCGGGTGACGATCAGGAAGACGATCGCGCCGGTCAGCACGAGGCCGATGACGACGGCGAGGGCGGTGACCAGTTGGATGTTGGTCAGCACCTCGTTGGACAGCCCCAGCACCAACCCTTGCCCGTTGGACAGCGGGGCAAAAAAGTAGGTGACCTTCGTGCCGTTGAGGTTGCTCGGCATCCACGTGGTCTTTTTCGCGGAAAGCGCTTGTTTCAAGTGGTCGGTCAGCTCGGAGGACAGCGATTTCAAGGATTCGTCGCTCGTCTCCGCCACGTTGCCATCCGCGCCGACGACGGCGGCGAGCAGCACTTGGTCGCTGAGGTTGCTCTTGATGTCGGCGAGCAGCGGCTTGGTGCCCGCTTGGTTTTCGAGGTCGATCAGCTTCTGCCCGTCGCGGCCGACTTGGACGATCCGCGGGGTGTTCCAGCCGGTGACGCCGACGAACTTGTAGAACTTGCCGTCGATCGAGCGGTTCTCCGCCGGTTGGGTGACGACGTCGCGGCTGCCTGTGATCAGATCCATGAATTCGTAGGCTTGTCCCTCCGGATCGGCCCCGAAGTTAAAATCGACGGAAGGCGCCATGTTGGTCAGGATCGTGTTGCCTTCCTTGTCTGTGATCCAGAATTCGTCCACGCCGGAGCGCTTGGACAGCTCGACCAGCTCTTCGTAGGACGTGCCGCGCTCGGTGAGGTTGGCGAGCAGGACGGCTTGTCCGATCATTTCCTTTTCCATCACGTCTTCGGCCGTTTGGCGCGACAGGATCGCGTTGTCGATGCCCATGCGCACCGTCTCCGTCAAGGCACGACCCGATTGGTCGAGGCTCTTGGCGGTCTGTTCGTAAATCAAAACGGCCATGCCTGCCACGACCAAGGTAAGCACGAGCATGATCGTGAGGATGATCTTGTTTTTCATCGAGATTCGCAACATAGGGACCCCTCTTTCGATTTGTAAGCCTGCACTATGATTCAACATATAACCAATAATTCCGACACAAAATATAGAGTTCGATTTAGATTAGCAATTTCCTGTTCATGATTCAAAAATGTTGAAGCGATTCCATGTAGGCTCTGTCACAAGGAGGGCTTGGCATGGTATCATTTACCTAATCATGTGGACTTTGGCGTAAAGGAGTCAGATCATGCTCTCATTTGTGATCCGCAATCGGTTGGCGTTGATCAACCTCGGTCTGTGGGTGTTGGTCGGCGTGCTGACGTATTACGGTTTGAAATACCTGCTGCCGTTTGTCGTGCCGTTGATCTTCGGCACGCTGATCGCCGTCTTGTTCGAGCCGGTGGTCAAACTGTTCGTGCGCATCAAGTTTCCGCGCTGGCTGGCGTCTGTGACCGCGCTGTTTCTGTTTTTTGGCGGCGGTGCGACCGTGCTTTTGCTGTTGACGGCCAAGCTGGTGATCGAGTTGAAAGATTTCGCGGTGAAGATTCCGCAGCTGTCGGCCGGGTTGATGGCGCGGGGGGAGGACTTGTTGCACCAAGGGGTCGCTCTCTACGGGCAACTCTCGCCCTCGATGAGCGATCAGGTGCGCACCCAGATGGACAAGGCCGGTAAGACGCTCGGTGAGATCGGGGCGGGCATGGCCGATTCGACGGTCAAGGCGATCACCAACGTGCCTTCAATGGTGACGATCTTCCTGCTGGCTTTGATCATCTCGTTCTTCCTGCTCAAGGACTTCCCGATCTGGCAACAGCGCCTCTTGCGCCTGCTCCACCCGACCGTGCGGGAAAAAGGCGACGTGGTGCTCGACGATCTGGGCAAGGCGACGTTCGGCTACCTGCGGGCGCAGGCGATCCTGATCGGGATCACGTTCGTACAGGTGCTTGTGGGCTTGCTGGTGCTGCACGTGCCCTATGCGTTCTCGCTGTCGGTGTTGGCGGCGTTTCTGGATATACTGCCGCTGCTCGGCACGGGGTCGCTGTTCGTGCCGTGGGGCATCTACATGCTGGCGACGGGCAACACGAAGCTC
>DASTWJ010000195.1:0-8109 GCA_035776695.1 Bacilli bacterium | reverse complement strand
GGGGGATACGCTGGAATGGCTGGCGATCTCCTTTGTGATCCCGTTTCTCGTGTTCTACATGCTCAAAGACCTGAAAGTGCTGGAGCGGACGGTGGTCGCCTTTTTTCCCCGGCAGAACCGACGGGAGATCGTCCGGCTGATCCGCTCGATCGACGAAGCGCTCGGCAACTACATTCGCGGACAGCTGATGGTCGCGGCGGCTGTCGGCTTGGGGACGTACATCGGGTTGGTGATCGTCGACATGCCCTATGCGCTCTTGTTGGCGCTGATCGTGGCGATCACGAACATCATTCCGTACATCGGCCCTTTTATCGGGGCGGCGCCGGCGATTCTGCTGGCGTTGACCGTGTCGCCGACGATGGCGCTCAAAGTCGCGATCGTCAACCTCGTGATGCAACAGTTGGAAGGGAACCTGATCTCGCCGCTTTTGATCGGCCGTCAGTTGAAACTGCACCCGATGCTGATCATCTTCGCCCTGCTGCTTGGCGGCGAGATGTTCGGCATCGTCGGCTTGATTCTCGCGATCCCCGTCGTGGCGGTGGGGAAAGTGATTTTGCAGCATGTGGTGTTGCACTACATCAAACGTTAGCGTATAATTGTCCCGATTCCCACTGTACGGAAATTCTTGCCTCGCTTGGCAAAGTACAGTCCAGAGAGGTGTTGTCCAGTGACCGCTCCCTATGACAGAACGATTCATTATGCCAAACGCCAAGAGGACACCGAGGCGCGCCGTGCGCTGTTGGTCGCCTTCGAAGCGTTGCGCGAAAAAGGATACAACCCGATCTCCCAGATCTCCGGCTATCTGATCTCCGGCGACCCGGCCTACATCACCAACCACAACGACGCCCGCAACATCGTGCGCTCTTTGGAACGCGACGAGCTGATCGAAGAGCTGGTGCGTGCGTATACGAGGGACCAGGTATGATGCAGGAGCGCGTGTTAGGCATCGACTACGGCGATGTGCGCATCGGCATCGCCGTCTCCGATGCGATGGGCTGGACGGCGCAAGGTGTGGAGACGGTTCATCGCAAGGGGGAAGAGCAGGATCTGGCTCGCATCGGCGAACTGATCAAGCAGTATGAAGTCGGCAGGATCGTGCTCGGATTTCCGAAGAACATGAACGGGACGATCGGCCCGCGCGGCGAATTGAGCCGGCAGTTCGCGGAGATTTTGCAGGACAAATTCGCTCTGCCCGTGGTTTTATGGGACGAGCGGTTATCAACGATGGCGGCCGAGCGTATGCTTATAGCAGCAGACGTAAGCCGAAAGAAGCGCAAACAAGTGGTCGACAAGATGGCTGCGGCGATCATTCTGCAGAACTATCTCGACAGCAAGCCCCAACAAACTCTCTAGAAAGCAGGTGCCATCCATGAGCGAAGTCGAAAGCAACCAAATCCTCACCCTCACCGACGAAGAGGGCAACGATCACGAGTTTGAAGTGATTCAAGTGCTGGAGATCGAGGACAAGACGTACACGATCCTGATGCCGGCCGAAGAGAACAGCAACGACGAAGACGAGGCGATCATCTTGCGCATGGACAAGGACGGCGAAGGCAACGACATCCTGTCCTACATCGAAGACGACGCCGAGTGGGACATGGTCGCCGAAGTCTATGACACCCTCTATTTCCAAGAGCAGGGCGGCAACGACGACAACCTGTAACGAAAGCTCGCCAGGTACTCTTTTTTCAAAAGGGTGCCTGTTTTTCTTTGCCAGTGTGAAGGGGAGGGAGACGGGGTACTCTTCTTCGTAGGGGGTGTTGCCTGTATGCCGAACAACTTTGAGTTCCCGGAAGTCTATCATCCGAACCAAGTCGACCTGCATCTCGATGAGGCGCGTCAGGAGGCTCTACAGTCGTTGGGGCTGGCCGACAAGGTGGCCGAGCAAGGGCTGGACGCGCTGACGACCGAGGAAGCCGCTCAGGTGGGACAGGCGTTGGCCGACCGCTATGAAGCGCTCGCGTCCAACATCACCGCTCAATCGGAGTAATCCCTCATCTGGCCCGCACTTTCGGTGCGGGCTTTTCGCATCCTGTCGAATCTCGTATAATGGTGGGGAACGAGTGGAGGAGGAGTATGGATTCATGACAGATAAGCAACCCCCCCGTATACCCGAGCAGAAAGCTTCTCGCGGACAGAAATGGTGGTACGCATTTGCTCTCTGCATCTTGGTGCTCGGGGGCGGACTTTTTTATGTACAGCAACAATTGACCCCGCCGGATCGCAGCGGCAAGGCGGTCGAAGTGGAGATCAAGCCGGGGGCCGGTGCGGTGGAGATCGGCGTCGAGTTGGAGCGCAAAGAACTGATTCGCAACGCCACCTTTTTCAAATGGTACCTCAGCTTTGAAGGGAAAGGCTCTGAGTTGAAAGCTGGGAGCTACTATTTGACCCAAGGCATGTCGATGGAAGAGATCACCCGCGTGCTGGTGGAAGGGGATGCCCACTACGGGACGACGCAGTTTACGATTCCGGAAGGGTTGAATCTGGAGCAGATCGCCGACAAGTTGGCCGACGACGGCTTGGTGGACAAGCAGAAGTTTCTCGACGAAGCGGACAACGGGACGTTCGACTACGACTTCGTGGCGGCCATTCCCAAGCAGGAGGGCATGAAGCACCGCTTGGAGGGCTATCTGTTCCCCGATACGTACGAAGTGATGAAAGACGCGGACGAGCATGTGATCATCGACACGATGTTGAAACAGACCGACGCCGTGTTGACGCCGGAATGGCGGGCGGAGATGGACAAGCGGCAGATGACCGTCCATCAGATCCTGACGCTGGCCTCGTTGGTGGAACGGGAGGCGCGGGTGTCGAAAGAGCGCCCGACGATCGCCGGGGTGATCTACAACCGCCTGCACACCGATCCGCCGATGAAGCTGCAGATCGATGCGACGGTGCAGTTTGCGCTCGGCAAGACCAAAGAGACGCTCTTGTATGAGGACTTGGAGATCGACAGCCCGTACAACACCTACCTGCACGAAGGACTGCCGCCGGGTCCGATCGCCAGCCCGGGTCGCGAATCGATTCAAGCGGCGATCTATCCGGCCCAGCATGATTTCCTGTTTTATGTGACGAAGAACGACGGATCGGGCGAGCATTATTTTGCCGCGACGTTTGCCGAGCATGAGCAGAACATCGCCAAAAGTCAATAACATGCAAAATAATCTCCCTTCGCAACGCCCACACTAGGGACAAGGAGGAGATGGCGCATGGTTGAACCTCGTGAACCACTTGACGAACCGACTGTCTCGCTCACGCCCGAAGAGGTGGTCAACGACTACCTGATCGGCAAGTATGAACTGGAAAAATTACGCCATGGATTCCAAGCGCCCGTCGAGCACGTGCCGTGCGAGAAGCATCGGTCGCTCGAGGCGGCGGGGGAACGTCGCGATTCTTGACAACAAGACCCATTGTCCTTCACAGGAGAATGGGTTTTGTGATAACATGAATCTGTTTGTGCCGTACGACAAAAAAGGAGATTTTTCGCAATGATCGATCCGCATCTGGTGGACTATCTGCGCGGCTTCGTGCCACCGAGGGACGAGCTGTTGCACGAATTGGAACGTTACGCCGAGGAGAAGTACGTGCCGATCCTCGATTTGACGTCGGTAAGCTTTTTGCAGGTGCTGTTGAAGATCGTGCGCCCGCAGGCGATTTTGGAGTTGGGGACGGCGATCGGCTATTCGGCGACGGTGATGGCGCAGGCTAGCGAGGCGCGGGTGACGACGATCGAACGCGACCCGGAGCGAGCGGCGGTGGCGCGGTCGACGTTTGCCCGAGCGGGTCTGGAGGAGCGCATCGAGTTTCTGGAAGGCGATGCGTTCGATCTGATCGAGGGCTTGGGCGTCTATGATTTTATTTTTCTGGACGCGGCGAAGGGGCAGTACCCGCGCTTTCTGGAGCTGTTGGGGCCGCATTTGCGAGCGGGGGGCGTGCTGTTGACCGACAACGTGTTGTTTCACGGGATGGTCAGCGGCGAGCAGGAGATCAAGCCTCGCTTGAAGACGATCGTGCAGCGGTTGCGGGACTACAACCGCTTGCTCGCCGAGCACCCCGACTATGAGACGACGTTCCTGCCTTTGGGCGACGGAGTGGCGATCTCGGTGAAAAAGTAAGCCGTTACGGCCGTTTGGAGACGTGGAAAGGGGAATGAAAGCCATGCAAAGACCGGTGCTGATCGGTATCGCAGGGGGAACAGGGTCTGGCAAAACATCGGTCGCGCGGGAGATCACCCGGCATATTCCGCCGGAGAACATCGTGCTGATCGAGCAGGACAATTATTACAAAGACCAGTCGCACTTGACGATGGAGGAGCGGGTGCGGACGAATTACGACCACCCGCACGCGTTTGACAACGAGTTGCTGTTCGAGCATCTGCAAGTGTTGTTGCAGGGGAAGGCGATCGACAAGCCGGTGTATAATTTTGCGGAGCATACCCGGGCGAACATGACGGAGCGCTTGGAGCCGCGGCAGGTGATCATCCTGGAAGGGATCCTGGTGTTGGAGGATCAGCGGTTGCGCGATCTGATGGACATCAAGATCTTTGTCGACACCGATGCGGATGTGCGGATCATTCGCCGGGTCTTGCGCGACATCAAGGAGCGCGGGCGTTCGATCGAGTCGGTCGTCGAGCAGTACATGGGGGTGGTGCGGCCGATGCACATGCAGTTCATCGAGCCGACGAAAAAGTACGCCGATCTGATCATCCCCGAAGGCGGGAAAAACCTCGTCGCGATCGACGTGTTGGTCGCGAAGGTGAACGACATCGTCAATACGTTGGTGAAAGAACAACAACCCGTGCTCTAGGAGCCGGGTTGTTTTTTAATGGAGTGATGTGGTATCTGCCGATTGATTTAAGAAAAAAAGAAGGCTAGGTAAAGTGAGAACTAGAGTGATATACTCATCCCAACAACGTTTTCCTCTCTTATCAATTACGTGCCCCTGACATGGGGCTTTACCCACCAAAGGAGGAGACATCTCGTGGAACAGAGGATGGACCGTTTCGAGAAAAGCATGGAGGTTTTCGCGCAAGAGATTCAACTGCACAACCAAAGGTTTGAAGAACAAACCCGTAGGTTGGACGAACAAAACCGCAAGTTCGAGGAGCGGTTCGCAGAACAGGACCGCAAGATGGATGAGCGGTTCGCAGAACGGGATCGCAAGTTCGAAGCCAGGTTCGAGGAAATCGACAAAAAGTTCGAGCAGATGTTCCTCTTCATCCGGCAACAGTTCGAACAGTTCGGCAAGGAGATGGACCGCCGCCTGACCCAGCAGGATCAAATGATCGCCCAGTGCATCTACCTGCTCGGCGGTCACGAAAAGCGCCTCGACAAGCTGGAGGATTTCCAGCATCGTCTGACCGATGCGGTTACGGCGTAAGTTCTGTTAAGGGTGTCCCAACTCGGGATGCCCTTTCTTTCTTTTTAGAGAATTCGCCGTCCGCCGGCCACCAACTCGATCCCGACCGGCGTCGTTCCGAGAATCTCCCCGTCCCCGTGAATCGTCATCGGGCGATCACTTTGCACTTCGACAGCCCGCCCTGTCCGCACCGTCACTTCCGGTAACCGCACATGCTTGCCTTGGAACACGGTACCGAAGAGCAGCAGCAATTTCAGCCGACTCAACCCGTGTACCACGCACAGATGATACTCTCCGTCATCCGGCTTCGCATCCGGCGAGATCTTCATCCCGCCGCCGTAGTAGGGGATGTTGGACACCGCCAGCAGCCAGACCCGCTCATAAGTCTGCGTCTCTCCATCCACAACCAGCGTTACCCGATGCGTCTGATACGTAAACAAAAGCCGTAACACCGTCACCACATAGGCCAACGCCCCCAGCCTCAAGCGGTTCAGAAAAGGTTTGTACCACGCCTGATTCGTCACCCGCGCCACTTCTCCATCAAACCCGATGCCGATCGCATTGATGAAAAAGCCGCGTTTCCCGGAGCCTAGCAACTCATAGCGACCCAGATCGTAAGCCGGAACCTGCTCGCCTACGGCAACCGCCGACTCTACTCCCTCCTTCGCGTTCGCAGCCGAAACCGAGGCTGTCTCTGCCCATTCTCGCTTCAACAAGTGCCCGAGCAGCCGCTCCAACACGACTTCCGGCTCTCGCTCCCCGCCAAACCCGCGCGAGAAGTCGTTCCCCGACCCTGACGGAATCAACGCCACCGGTACATCAGGATACTCGGCGACCCCGTTGACCACTTCATGAATCGTCCCATCCCCGCCGACGGCGACAACCGCTTGCAAGGTATCCCCCAGCTCTTCGACCGCCTGACGCGCCAACTCCGTTCCATGCCCGGCGTACGCCGTCCGCACGGCCCGATACGCAACGCCCCTTTTTGCCAACAGCGGTTCGATCCGCTTCCACACCTGCAACGATTTGCCGTTTCCCGAGATCGGGTTGATCACAAAAACAATCATCTATCTTACGCTCCCATCTTCCCATCGCTTGTAAACTATATTATCGTGAAAAGAGAAGAGAAAGTACAGGAGGTGAGCCCGATGTACCCGATCAAACTGATCAGCGACATACACGGCTGCGACCGTGAATTCGAACGAATGCTGAACGAACTGGAGTACCGTCCGCAGTGCGACCGCCTCGTGCTGCTCGGCGACTATATCGACCGCGGCCCGAACTCGCGCGGCGTCGTCGCACGCGTGATGCAACTGGCCCAAACGGACGGTGCCATCGTGCTCGGCGGCAATCATGAGGAACTGTTTCTGAACTGGCTGGATGCCAAGCCGGACAGCGACTTTTATCTGCGCGACATCTGCGGCGGCCAAGCGACGATCCGCTCCTACTGCGCCCCGCACGGCTGCACCACCTCTGACGACGAGGCGCGCCGGATCATCTTGGAGGAATACGGCGATCATGTCGCTTTCCTGCGCAGCCTGCCCGATTATCATGAAGATCCCGACTACATCTTTGTCCACGCGGGCATCAACCCGATGGTGAGCGACTGGCGCACCGGCCCGCAGAAGGACTTCCGCTGGATTCGCTCCGTGTTTCACGAAACGGAACACGCATCGCCCAAGACGGTGATTTTCGGGCATACGCCGACGCATCACCTGCATGAGGGAGACGAGTGCTCCGACATCTATTTCGGTCACAAGATCATCGGCATCGACGGCGGTTGTGCATACGGTCGCCAACTGAACGGGCTGGAGATCACGGCGGAAGGGGATTACCGCCTGCATGTCGTCCCCAGCACCCAAGCCGCTTTCGAAGACTGAGCCTAAGACGATACCTTCGCGTATCGTCTTTTTGTTTACCGCTGCGTCCTAGGGGTCAGACTGGTGGGAAAAGACAAAAAACGGCTACGGAGTGACCCCACATGGACAAACACCGAAAACGCATCCACCGCCGCATCGCGGTGTTGCTCACCTTAACCACTTTCGGCATCACCGCACTGGTCGGGCGGATCGGCTACATCCAGATCATCGCGCCGCATGACATGCAAGGGCACGACCTCGTCAAAAGCGCCATCGAACAGCGCCGCGAGAAGTTCGAACTCGACTCCGGGCGCGGCGACATCCTCGACCGCAACGGCACCTCGCTGACCGGTTCGCGACTCCAAGGCATCGTCGTCCTGCCGATGTGGCAGCAGAACAGCGACTGGCAGAAGATCAACGACCTCGCCACGATTTTACACACCAACAGCAAGGATCTCGTCACCGCTTTGCGGGCGGAGACACAACCTTTTCTCCTGCGTTTGCCCGATATGAGCGGCCATCAGCGCGTCGTGGAAGTGTCGCAGGAGGAAGCGGACAAGATCATGGCGCTGAACATGACCGGCATTTACGCCAAGGAAGTCAAAGTCCGCTATGACGACCAAACCCTCGCCCGCCACGTCCTCGGCTTCCTCGGCGAAGACCCGAACCTCGTCCAAAGCCAATGGGGCGGCGAGTACCCGCTCAATGAGATCGTCGGCAAGATGGGCTTGGAATACCAGTACCAAGAAGAGCTGCGCGGTCTTGGCCTCTCCCGTACCATCGCCTATTACACCGACGCCGCCAAGCACCCGCTCAACGGCCTCGGCATCCGCGAATCGGGCGATACCAACCACGCCCTGTCGATTCAAACCACCCTCGACGCCAACATCCA
>DASTWJ010000194.1:0-37091 GCA_035776695.1 Bacilli bacterium | reverse complement strand
AGATAGGACAGCGGATCGAAGCGGTAGGTCGGCTTCTTCTGCCCCTGCTGCATCACGTTCGGACGGCCGACGATGATGTCCGATTTGGCCACCGCCAGAACGGCCGGGATCGCGTAGTAGTTGACCGTGTTGGCATCGGTGAACAGCTTTTGCAGCGACGCCAGGTCTTTGTCCGTGTCGATGCCCTCTTTCAGGTTCAACGCACGGGCGATCATCGTTGCCGCCTGTTCACGGGTCAGCGACGCGTTCGGAGCGAACACGCGCGGCCCGATGCCGCGGATGATGCCCTTTTTCACCGCCGTCTCGATGTAGCGGTAGTCCCACAGCGCGCCCGGTACGGCCACGTTCGGCACGTCGTCAAACGTCATGTTCGACGCATCGTACTCCAGCGGGATGTCCAGCGCCTTGACCATCATCGTCGCGAACTCGCCGCGGGTGATGTTTTCATAGACGCCAAATTCATTGTTGTCCTTCGGGCGCATGATGCCTTTGGAGAACATCGTTTCCAACGAGTTGCGGGCATAGGGATGACCGACCACGTCGTTGAACGAGTAGGCTTGGTTCATCACCGCATAGTACCCGAATCCGTCAAAAGCGGCGGTGATCTGGTGCTTTCTCACATCGACGACACCGCCGACGTTTTCCCAGTTGTTGTTGGCGAACTTCCACACGCTGAGGTTGACGGCCGCTCCGTCGCGGATGTACGGGTCATACGTCAACGTGATCTCGCCGCGCGAAGACGGTTCCATCCATTTGGAGGTGGTGCGCAGGTAGAATTCGGAACCGGTCGCGTACGGATGTTTGCCATCGACCGTGTTGTACTGGTTCAAGGTGCTGCCGTCAAAATACCCGGCGTCGATCCAGTACAGTTGGGACGCATAACCGAAATGCGCCGGTTCGTTCAGCAGGTTGGACGCGATGTCGCGCGCCGGAATGTCGGTGATCACGCCGTCGACGTTCACTTTCTTGACGGTACGACCGTCGTTGCGGTCGGCGATCCCGAACAGCACCTGCTGGACGTCGAACAGGTCGACAGTCGGCGATTCCTGTCCCGGTTGCGGGTTGTTCTTTTTCAAGAGCGTGCCTTTCGGGAGTTCCAGCACCACGTCGCCGCCGAAGACCTTGATCTTGCCGTTCTTCGGGATCGTGGACTTGTATTGGGCGCCCAGCGTGGAGGTACCCGCATAGTTCACTTCAAACTCGCCGGGGATCGTTTGCGTCCCGCGTACGACGGTGAACTTGATCTTGTTGATGCCCACTTTCATGTCGCGCATCTCGTAGCGGAAGATGTCGTCCGCTTCCTTGCGCGCCGCTTCCTTGCCGATCAACACCTGATCCGCCCCTTCCGCCTGAATGGCGATGTCGAGGAAGTTCTGGTTGATCACATGCTCGTTGGGCAACAGCGGCGACAGGATCATGTACGGCGAGATCTCGCGGGTGATCGTCAAGGTCTGCGATACGGTCGCAGAGCCGAGGTGCGCCTGGACCACGATCGAACGCACGCCCGTTTCCGGCAGCATGTGGTTCGGAATCCGCAGCGTATAGCGACGAGACATCGGGTCGTACGAGTCGATCTTCAAGAGCGCTGCATTCGAGGAGACGAGCGTGCCGGTCGAGTCGTTGGTCGCGGTGACGTTTTGTACGCCATCCACGTTGACGACCACTTCGTCCACGTTCTCCACGGTGAACAGGATGTCGGCGCGTCGCTCATTGGTCACGTAGCTGTACGGACCGTCTTCCTTGAATTTCAAGTTGATGTCCTGTACCTGCGGAGACAGCGGATCGTAAGGCACCGGATAGATGTTGGAGATCACCGGAACCAGATCGGAGAACATGTACACGGTCATTTCGGTGGTGACCGGTACGCCGTTGCCCGTGCCGGCGATCTTGATATTGTTCGGTCCGTTGACCAGTTTCATATCGCTCGGGACGACAAAGGTGAAGCGACCGCTCGAATCGATCGTCGTCGCCGGAGCCAAGTGGTCGACCAGCTTCACCGTTTTACCGTTGATCGTAACCGTAACGGTCTGCTTGTCGGTCCCGCCGATGTTGTTGAAGTTGACGAGGCGGCCTTTGAGCGTGGTGAACTTCTTGCTGTCCGCTTCATCGGCCGGATAGTTCCCGTTCGCGTTAAAGACTTTGGTGTTGTAGATGTTGCTCAGTTGGATGAACGGAGCCGGCACGTAGTTGAGTTTGACGCTTTTAATTTCGTCGCCGCCTGCCGAGCTCACCTTGACCGTCAGCGTCTGTTCGCCGGCCGGCATGCTGAGAATCTTAAACGCCACATTGCCGTCGTCGGTCAGGTACTTGTCGTAGTTGAAGCTCCCGGCGGGAACGCCCGTTCCGTTCTGCACCGAGGTCAGCGTCACGTTGTTGATGTCAAACGCATTCTCGATGTCCGCTTCCAGCCAGATCGGCAGTTCGAAGATCATCGAGTTGTTGTTCAGCACGGTGCTGGAGTCGTAGACGACGGTCGTCGGGTCCAGTTCCCGCACGTTGTACAGTTGGTTCAAATCGGTGATGTACGCCGTATTCGCATTGCGGTACGAGAACGTCACCGGATAGCTCGCCGATTGCGTCCCGTAGTCGCCGACAACGCGCAAGGTATACGGGTTGTTCGACGTCAAGTTCAGATCGGTGTTCGCCGTATAGCTGAAGATCGTATACCCCGGGTCCGCTTCCACGCGGGTCACCGTCGTGGCGAAGGTGATCGGTACGGAGCTCGTCCCCTCAAACAGTTCCAACGAGATCGTCGGGTCCGGCGGGTTCGAGTTGTCCGTCTGGTACACGATGTTGCCGGTGATGCGACCGGTCAGCGAGGTGCCGACGTTCGGGCCGACCGTCGGGTTGCCTTCCAGCGACACCGAAGTCGGGTCACCCGACGCGTTGACCACAGCCGTCGAGTAGGCGGTCGGGTAGCCGTTGAAGTACACCACTTCCCGGTTCAACGCATAGGTCATCGTGTCGTTGCTCGCCACGATCGCCAGCTTGTTCAGACCGGGGTGCAGCGCGAGGTTGGACACGATCCAGGAGTCCTCACCCGCGTTGTACGCCATCACGTCGTTGACTTTGACGCTGTCGGCGTTGGGTGCTTTGAGCAAGATGACTGCCGTCGGCGATTCGACGACCAGCGGCTTGCCCACTTCCAGCGAACGGCCGTCGACCAGTTTCAGGTCATACAAGACCGGCACGTTGGAAAAGTTGACGTAGGCCGTACCCGGCACTTGGTTGCCGCTCGGGTTGATGCCGAAGATGGTGATCTTGTTCAAGCCGGAGAACAGCTCGACACGCATGAACTTAAACGTGTTGCCGTTCTCGATCAGCGGAGCGACGCCCGTCCCGCGCGCCGTCTCCACCACTTGTCCGTTGATGATGTGCTCGATCTGATAGGTGATCGAGTTGGCCGATACGCCGTTAAACGTACCGACGATGTCCACGACCTTCGTGTTGACTTGGGTCGGATCATCCACGTTCGTACTGAAGTTCATGAAGCGAAAATATTCAGCATCCGCAAAAGAAACGCTAGCCGGCAACAACGTGAGAATCATCGCGATGACGACAAACACGCTGGCCAGCCTGTGGCGCAAACGTATCACCCTAATTTCCTCCCCTGCATGATATTTCATTTGCTACAGAATTTCGACAGTATCGGACAGGTTCCTGCCAATACTTGAAAGAAATGACTTTGGTAATGTTTTCACTTTTTAGCACCCCCTTACCATGAGCAGCGACTCTACTTCTCTCTGACACTTTAATGTAGGCTGTGATATAATCATCGAGGTATAGGTTGAGAGGAGGCGTCGATCTTCGTGAGATTCGACACGATCGAACTGAAAGACAAATTCCGGGTCTGGGCGCTTTTTGCATTGGCCTTTTTCCCGCTGGTCGATTATCTGTTGCGCCAATTGCCGCTTATCGGCTTCGTCGGTTCCATTTGGGACAAGGCTCTTTTTCTCGGCTTGCTCGTCTTGGCGCTGGGGCGCTTTTTCGCCGGCGTGCAGATCGAGCAGCTCTCGTTTCACAAATGGCTCAAGGCGTTTATCGCCCTCGGCGTGGCCTATCTGGTCATGCACATCTCCACATTTGCCGTGGATTTTGAAGGATTCCGGGCGATCTATTGGTATTCGTTCTACGCGTTTATCCTGCCGTTTGTGGTCGATGAAAAACTGGCACCTCGCTTGGTCCACGCCAGCGTGCTGGCCGGTTTTGTCATCGCCATACACGGCGTCTATCAATACATCCTCCCGGTGCCGATTCCGCCGAACTGGACGGACGCGGCGGAACATGTTCGCACGCGCGTCTTTTCCGTCTTCGGCTCGCCGAACATCATGGGCGCTTACATGAACCTGATCTTCGCAACCGCAGCCGGGATGTCGTGGGGCGCTTTTCGCAACAAGCACGGGAAGCTGGGCTGGTTCTTCCTGCTGATCGCGCTGACCGCCCTCGCCTCGCTGCTGTTCACCAACACGCGCGGCGCCTGGCTCGCCCTGTTCGGCGCGCTCGTCGTCACTTCCGTGCTGTTTGACCGCCGCATGCTGATCGCCATCGTCGTGGTCGGCGTGGTCGCGATGTTCGTTCCGCAGATTCAGAGCCGCTTCGAGCAGCTCTTTTCCACGCTGTACTGGACCAAGGCGCTCAAAGACGGCCGCCTGTACCGCTGGATGACCACCTACGACGTCATCCGCCACAACCCGCTGTTCGGCTTTGGCATGGGCCATTTCGGCGGGGCCGTCGCCGCCCGCAACTACGGCACGATGTACGTCGACAACTACTACGCGAAAACGATGGCCGAACTCGGTCTGATCGGCCTGTCGATGATGCTGACCCTGTTCGTCACGATCATGAAGAACCTCTACACCCGCTTTTTCAAATCGATTCGCACCCGCCAAGACGGCCCTCTGCTGCTCGGCATGTACACCGGCCTGCTCGCCGTCTTGATCCAAAACGCGGTGGAGAACGTGTTTGAAGTCCCGGCGATGAACTTCCTGTTCTGGTTCTTCGTCTCCCTGATCGTGATCATGACCCGTCCGCGGAAGGAGGAGAAGGCCGCATGAAAAAGACGCTGACCTACCTGCTGCTGGCGCTTTACGCCGTCTTTCTCGCCGCCCTGTATCAAGTCGTGGCGATTCCGCTCGCCCTCGACTTCTCCTTGCTCGGGCTGGCGCTGCTCTTCACCGCCGGGATGCTCGGCTACCTGGCGATCCCGAAAGTCAACCGCCGGATGTTCGCCCTGCTCTCCCTGCTCGTGCTGATCGCCTCCTACGGCGTCGACTACATCTACAGCGACGCACTGGGCTGGCGGTTCCTCGAGTTCCCGCTTCTGTTCGCCGTGCTGGGCTGGCTGGCGTACTCCTACGGGAAGATCCGCTTCGCCTACACGCTGACCGTTGTGCTGGTGCTCGGACTGACGCAGGCGTTCGTTCCGCTCAACGACATGGCCTTCACGTCCAACCTGCACGTGGTCTACAAGAGCGATGTCCTCGACGAACACTCGCTGTTCCCGCTCTACACGATCGCCAAAGGGGACAAAGGCACGCTGTACACCCTCGGCGACCTGCGCGAAGATCAAGAGGACGAAGAACTCGGCAAGCGCGATCCGATCAAGGACGAAGACCTGCTCGAGCAAAACCCGCCCACCCTGATCGAGCGTCGCAAACAGGAACTCGAAGACATGTACGTCCTGAGCTTCGACCCTGAAAATCACTATGCAAAAAAGACCGTTGCCTACGAGGCCGCCCACAGCGGTCAAGCGATCCCGTTCGACTTGGCCTACCAAGGACTCCCCTACTCCGCCTCTGACTGGAGCGCGGATGGGGAAGGCAACCTGAAGCAGACGATCCGGCCGGTCGACGATCCGACCGCCGTGCTGTATAACCTGATGGAACCGCTCACACTGCCCGTCGTGATGTCCGAACGCACGGACATCGTCTACAAGACGAGCAAGGCCAACTACCTCGACCTGCTCGACGAGCAGGCGACGCGCTTTGACAGCGACCGCAAGCATACCCCGTACGAGACGTTTATCGGCTACGGGCGCCTCTTGCCGGGCGCGGGCGAACAACCGGTCTACGAGGCCAACAACGAACTGCGCGTTTACGATGCCAAAGCGGGACGCGACGGCCAGCCGATCGCCACGCTCGCGGGCACGTTCGAAGAGCCGATGACACCCGATCTGCTTCTCGCCGACATCAACGGCGACGATCAGGACGAGCTGCTGTTGAACACCGTGCCGGCGAAGATTCTGCGCCTGCAGCAAGACGGGACGTGGAAGACGCTGTGGATCAGTGGCAAAGACTCTTTTCGCTTCGAATTCGTTGAACCGCGCGACGGAGAACAGCCGCTGATCGTCGCCAACGCCCCCAGCCTGCTGCGCGACCAACCGGCGCGCTACCTGACCGGCTTCACCTGGCAGGAGCAAGGCACGGAGTTGGTGCGCGACTGGCGCGTGTTTGAAGAGAACATCGTCCACCCGTTCGCGATTGACCAAGACCTGTGGGTGGCGCAGATCTACAACAACCAGATGTTCTACGTCCTGCGCCCGTTCCCGTACCCGGTGGAGACGCTGCTCACCGCGCTGTATCTGCTGTTGGTGCTGGGCGGCTACGGCTACCGGCTGACCCAGGGAAGGAGGAACCGGCATGCCTAACCCGATGTGGAAAAAGACGACCTTGCTCGTCCTGTCCCTCGCCGCCATCCTGACCACCAACGGCTGCGCGTGGCAGGTGAACGCTCCGGAAGCGGAGGAAGTGGAGCAAGAGGCACCCGTTCAGCGTCAGATCTCGACCGACGGCTGGGACAAGATCCTCAATGCGATCGAGAAGAACCAGAGCGTCGAGAACTTCGGCATCAAGTCGGAGTTTCTGTCCACGGTCAACGGCACGTCACACCGTGCCGCGATCTACGGACACGTCACCCTGCCCGATCAGGCGGTGCTGTCGGAGAACATCGACGGACGGGCGTACTACCTGTTCCAAGACGAGAACCACACCTACTGGCGCGAGGAAGACGTCTGGCAGGAGAAATTCCAGCGCGTCTCGATCCCGAACACGTGGGCGTCGCTGGAGCGGATGAAGGAACTCGCGCCGCAGAAGCTCTACCAACTGCCGGACGCGATCCTCGTCTCGTTCCCGGCGGAAGTGTTCCAGTTCGAAGCGAACGCCGTCAGCATCGCCGGGATGCCGGCTCCGGACAACAAGGCGTTGCCCGCTCGCTACACCTTCTACGTGGACAAGGCAACCCACTACCTCAAACGCATCGAGATCGACTACACCGACCATCTCGAAGGCAAAGGCACCGTTGTCGGACACGCCTTGATCGACTACTTCGACTTCAGCGACGAGTCGTCCGTGAAGATGACGGACGAGTTGCAAAAAGCGGTAGAGAAACTGAAACCTTAAACCTTGTACGAAAAAAGGACCTGTGCATCTGCACAGGTCCTTTTCTATACGTGTGACTTGGGACGAGAACATTACCACGGGAATTTCGCAAATTCCGCCCACTCGTAGTCGGTGGCGGTGCGGCCGCGGTAGGTCGAGTAGCCGACGGCGCCTTTGTCCTTCGCCGCCTGCATCGCGCCTTTGATCTCTTCCGCTTGCGGGTACTGCCAGGAGTCGAACATGTTGTACGACTGCCCGACGATGGTGACCGGCAGGCCGGTGTTCGCCTGCATCATGTCCATCTCCGCTTTGATCGCGTTGTAGGCGTCGGTGTAGTTGTACAACTTCGCTTTGTAGTGCCAATAGATCATCGGCGCCATCACGTCGTAGTACTTCTTGTACGAAGCCCACGGTTGCGCGATCCAGTTCCACGAAGCCGGGTAGGTGACCGCCACCATCGGCAGGTCGGTGCCCCACATGTCGCGGATCGGTTGCGAGAACGCCTCCACCTTGGCGGCGCTCAGGTTTTCCTCCAAGTCGGCGGCGAGTCCGTCGAAACGGTCGCCGTTCGGCGTGGTGTAGGCGAGCACTTGGTTGGTCTGGCTCGCGTCCTTGGCCGGGTCGCGCAAATTCGCGTAGATCCAGCCCATGACGACGATGCCCGCTTCATGCGCTTGCGGCAGGAAGCTGTCCATCGAATCTTGGCCATAGAAACCGTCCGAAGATGTCGAAACTTCCAGATAGACGTGCGTCACGCCCGCGTCTTTCAGACGCTTGATCGTGTCTTGCACGGGGTAATTGTTCCAATCGCGCCACATCATCCAGTCCCCTTTGCCGGAGACGAGATCGGCGGCGTGGTCATAGTTGTGAATCGTCAGCGTGTCGGTAAACGTACCCGACGTTGCGGTGATCGTGTACTCACCCGTTTGCTCCGTGGCGGTCAGACGCGCACGCAGCGGGTCGATCAGCGGCTTGACCGTGCCTTTGCTTTCGTCGGAGGACTTGTACTGCACCTTGCCGACGGGCACGGGGTTGTTCCACTTGTCCAGCCCGGTGACGGTCAGCTCGATCGTGTCCCCGATCCGGACGAACGGCGAAGGACCGGCATGCAGGTCGATCTTGGTCGCTTGGTCAGCGATCACGGTAAAAGACGCCTTGCCTTTGGCGGTGGCGTGTTCGGCGGCAAATGACAGCGCGTAGCTGCCCGCCTTGGTTTTGGCGACGGAGAAGGTCGCTTGGCCGTCCTGAGACGGCGCCTTCATCGTCTTCGTGCCGTCCGGGCCGACGACGGTCATCGTGACCTCGCGGGTTTGGTCTTCCTCCGCGATCACGTTGCCCGCTTCGTCCTTCAGCACGACGGTGATCTCTACCGGCTCGGTCGGCTTGTGGATGCCGAGGTCTTGCGCGGAGAGCATCAGGAACGCGTCATGCAGCGGTTCCGGCACGGGTTCCGGCTCCGGTTTTTCTTCCGGCTTCGGCTCTTCCGGCGGCGGCTTCAAGACATCGAGTTTGTCTTTCGGCGCGTTGATCATCGCATACAGCGTCTTGGCCGCTTCCGAGCGCGTGGCGTTCTTCAGCGGGGCGAACGAGCCGTCCGGGTAGCCGGACAGGATGCCCAAGTAGGAAGCGACGACGACCGGCAGTTTCGCGTAGTCGGCGATCTTCCCTTGGTCGGCGAAAGCGTCGACCTGCTGCTTCACCGCGTCCGGCACTTGCTGGACTTGCAGGGCGTTGGCGATCATCTTCGCCATGTCTTGGCGCGAGATCTTCTCGTTCGGGGCGAAGACGGTATCCGACTTGCCGTTGACCAGTTCGTTCTGATACGCCGTGTGGACGTACCCGTACATCCACGAATCTTTCGGCACATCCGCAAAAACTTGAGGAGCCTCTTGGTTGAGCGGCAGGTTGAGTGCGCGAACCAAGAACGTAGCGAATTCCGCACGGGTCAGGGAGTCGTTGGGGTAGAAGCGATCTTCGCTCTTCCCGTTGGTGATCCCCTTCGCCGCTAGTGCGGAAATGGCAGACTCGGCCCAGTGCCCTTTGACATCGACGAAAGTGATCGCTGAATCATTGGTAGATCCTGCTGCGAACACCGGTGTCGAATAGGCGACAGGTGCGGCCAACACGGCCAGGGCCAACGTGACTGATGACAACCGACTAACAACTGTACGACAAGCTTTGTTCACGTCTGTCTATTCCTCCTCATTTCTCCTCACAAGGCAAGAATTCGACAGCCGGTGACAATCACCTGTCGGACTTTGGGGAAAAGACAAAAATAGTAAAAAAGCCCCGTTTCCTTGAGGGAAAACGAGGGCTTTGAGTTTGCACTTATCCCAGAGTCACTGTGAACACTGACAGATCGGCATTGGGCTTGAGCACTTCGGCTGGCCGCCAAGCAAAAGTCCAAATACGCGTCTCGCCGAACATTAACGAACCAAATTCGGTCGGACGGAATCTCCCTTTCGCCACAAGGTCAGACGAAGCGTCGACCAAACCAACTGTTATATCATCCATTGAGAACTCTTCCAAGAGATCTTTCCCGTTGCGGATAAACAAGCGTACGTAGTAACCCCCGTACAAAGTCCCCGCTTCAAACGGGATGAAATTAATCTCCCCCATCGTCAATGGCGGGTAAGTGGCCAACAATCTCTCCAAGTCTTGCTTCTGCTGCTGGGTCAATACTTGATCTTGATCCGATGTATACGAAATGATCGTCTGCGGAATGGTCTTCCCGACAGTTGCAAAATCACTTTCGTTGACCGAGGTTGTCACCTTGGATTCCACCGAAGTTTGTTTTTCATTAGATCGGAAGATCCTCGCGAAAAAATTCAACTTGTCTTTCTCTGGCAAGATCGATTCCCTCACTTTCATGATTCTAGATCAAGTATAACAGATCAGCTCCCGTCAAACAAAAAAGAGCCGACCAGAAGGTCGACTCTTCCAAGCTAGCAGTTGCTAGATTACTTGCCTACGAATTTCACAGTGGTATCAACATCAGCGGAACCAACGCCAGCTTCGTCCAAAATGTTGTTGGCCGGAGCAAGAGACAGTTCGTAGATGGTACCAGATGTCAGCGGGTTAGCGAGCGTGATATCGTAAGAAGTCGGGTCGTTGCTGTCGACAGTTGCGCTGTTGATCGTGTTACCAGCCAGTGCAAAGTCAAGAGCGTCTGCAGCAGTAACGATTTCACTGAAGGTTACGTGCAGGGTGGTTGCGCTCGTTGCGGTTGCAGCTACAAGTTTCGGAGCCGCGTTTGCAGTGGAAACTGCTGCGAAGGTACCAACGTTGTAGTCAGTGTTCAAGGTTACGCCGTTGAAGTTGGCAATGTCGCCAGCTACTACGGAGAGCTTGTAAACCTTACCAGCGGTCAGGTTGGTAGTGCCGTCGAAGAAGATGCGAACCTTCTTGCCGGTGGTGCCTTCTTCACGAACCAGAGCAGCGGTAGCAGTTACTGCAGTGCCATCGTTGTCGGTCAAGGTGATGTCGGCTTCATCGAGCAGGGAAGCGTCAACCACTTGGTCGAAGGTGAGGTCGATCGTGTTGGTGTTGACTGCTACTGCTGCTGCAACTTTCGGTGCGGAGACGTTGGTGGAAACACCAGCGAACTTCACGTCATTTGCATCATCAGCAACGTCCAGATCAGCTACACCCAGAGCGTCCTTGAACTTGGAAGCTGCGGCTTCGCCAACGGTTACGGTGTAGATCGAACCTTGAGCGAACTTGGTCGCGCCGCTGTAGTAAACGGTCAAGGTCTTCGCATCGTCGGAGAGAGTTGCGTCTGCGTAAGTGCCAGCGAATGCGGTGCCAGAGTAGGTGAACTCAGAGCCGTCAAGAGTAGCGGTGTCTACGGAAACCGGTTCGGAGAAGGTGATCTTCAGGGTTTGGTTGTTAACCAATACCGCAGCCGTTACATCCGGAGCCGCGTTCGCAGCGGAGGTACCCGCGAAGATTACGGTGTCGTAGTCAGCGTCTACAGTGTTGCCAGACAGGTCGGTGACGCCTACAACTTGTACGTTGTAAACCACACCAGCAGTCATGGTTTCAGTTGCGAACTGCAAGGTTACGGACTTGCCGTCTTCAGACAGTTCATAAGCAACCGGAGACCCAGCGGTGATCGGGTTAGCCGAGCTATCAGTACCGGACTTCTTGGTGAAGGTGAAGTTCGCCGGAACAATAGTAGCCTCTTCGATCTTCTCGTTGAAGGAAACAACTACGGTGTTGTTGTTCTTCGCTACTGCGGAGACAACGTGCGGAGCTACAGTTTCGTTAGCAGCAGCGTAACCACCGAAGGTTACTTCATCGTAATCCGCATCAACCACGTTACCGGACAGGTCGGTTACACCGTTAACAGAGAGGGTGTAAACTTTCGCGTCTTGGGACTTAGTGGTCAGAGCGTACGTAGTATCGTTCACCTTGGTTACACGAGTCGGGTAACCGAGCTCGGAGCCCAAGTAGTAGTTGTACGGCTTCAGAGCAGAAGTCGGATCAACTTGTTCGTTGAAGGTCACTTGTACTTGAGTGTTGCTGGTCGAGGTAGCCAAGTCTACGTGCGGCTTGACAGTGTCTTTCGCACGGCCCCCGAATACGAACTCATCACCATCGGTGTCAAGTACGTTGCCAACTACGTCTTCCACGTTTGCAATTTCCAGCGTGTAAACGTTGCCTTCAACTTGCTCGGAAGTGGTCAGCTTAACGATGTTCTTATCGTCTTGCTGCTCAGCTTTCACGATGGTCAGACCTTCGATGGAGTAGTTCTCGATGTCTTCAGCAGTTGCGTTGTCCACATCTTCGCTGAACTCAACGTATACGGAGGTGTTAGTACCTGCGTATGCAACGGAGATCGTCGGCTCTTCCGTGTCAACTGCGCGGCCACCGAACGGGAACTCATCGTTGTCGGTGTCTACACCGTTGCCAGCTTCGTCAGTCACGCCGGATACTACAACGTTGTAGATCGAACCTTCGGTTTGAGCGGAGGTAGTCAGAACAACGTCAGTTCCGTTGGAGGACAGTTCTGCCTTCAGTACGGAAAGGCCTTCGATCGAGTAGTTCGAGATGTTCTCAGCGGATTCTTGATCCAATACATCGTTGAAGTTAACGGTTACGCTGGTGTTGGTGGTAGCGTATGCACCGGATACAGCGATTTCCTCTTCGTCAGCCGGTTGACCGCCGAAAGGCATTTCGTCGTTGTCGGAATCGATCACGTTACCCGCCAAGTCGGTTACGTTGGAAACCTTCGCAGTGTAGATGGTGCCTTCGGTTTGAGAAGAAGTTGTCAGGACGATGGTGGTCTTGTCAACTTGATCGTCAGCCAGCGGCTTGTACTCTGCTTTCAGTACGGACAAACCTTCGATATCGTAGTTGGAGATGTTCAGAGCGGAACGGCCAACTTCTTCGGAGAAGGTTACCAGTACTTTATCGTTCTTGGTTGCGTAAGCAGCGTCGAGAGTCGGAGCATCTTCATCAGCCAGCAGGCCAACGAATTTCGCTTCGGTATCGTTTGCTTTCACAGTGTAAACGGTAAATGCGTCTTGAGCTGCGGTGTTCAGTTCAACGGTGGTACCGTCAACCAGTGTTGCGCCAGTAACTTCGAGTGCTTCGCCGTCAGCGTTCTCGATGGTGAAGTCAGCAGCGTTTACTGCGGATACTTCTTCACCCAAGGTTACTTCAACCAAGTTGTTGGTCAGCGCGGTTGCACCTTCCAAGGAAACGACAGCAGCCGGAGTTGCGAACTCAACGGTTTTGCCGCCGAAAGTAACGGTGTAGGTGGTGCCGGAAGCGAGGTCAGCGGTGGTCAGGGTAGCGGACTTGCCGTCTTCTGCCAGTTCTGCGCCAGTCACTTCTACAGCTTCACCGGAAGCCTTCACTGCAACTTCTGCGCCTTCAGCAGATTCAACTGCTTTGGAGAAGTTAACAGTTACGGTGTTTTTGTCAACGAATGCTGCGTCGGTAGCGAACGCTTCAGCAACAGTGTTGATGTAGCGGGAAGCAACGGTTGCAACTTCTGCGCGAGTCGCGTTACCTTGCGGATCGAAGGTGGTGGAAGTCTTGCCGTTGATCAGGCCGAGTTCTACTGCGTACGCAACTGCATCTTTCGCGTAGGAAGAGATGGAGTCCTTGTCAGCGAAGGTCAGCTCTGTACCCTTGCCAGTTACGTCTACGCCCAGGGAGCGAACGAACATAACTGCCATTTGCTCACGAGTGAGCAGGTCGTTCGGGCCGAACTTGTCAGCGGAGATGCCGTTTACGATGCCAGCTTCTACAGCTGCTGCAACGTAGTCGTGGTGCCAGTCGCCGTCGTTTACGTCCGCGAAGGACTCGGAAGCGCCTTCGGTTTCCACGCCAGCTGCCAGTACGAGGATCTTCGCGAATTGTGCGCGAGTGACCTTGCCGTCCGGAGCGAAAGTGGTGGAGGTCATGCCGTTGATGATACCAGCGTCAGCCAGTTGTTGGATTGCGTCCTTCGCCCAGTGGTTGGAGATGTCGGTGAAGGTGGTGGTGGATGCGAATGCAGCCGGTGCCACCAGTGCGGATGCAACTGCGGATGCAGCTACAGCGGCGGTGATTTTCTTGCCTTTGTTCACAGAGTCTTCCTCCTTCTGATTGCCGAGACTTGATAGAAGTCTTGCTTCGAATGTCTGCAACAGTTCAGAGATCCGACAGGCTTCTCCAAATCCCTTTTTGGAAAAATTGTATAGACCCTTGAGGATATATGCTTCCTGTCGAATCTCTCGACAGGGTGGCTAGCAGTTTGTGGTCCTGGTGGCGCCAGAACCACTCCCCGGCGGAGCTCTCATGACAGCTCCACGGCGGTTTAGTTTCTCAAGGGCTCGAGCCTATGTCTGTAATATAGCAAACTCGAAAAAGTTTGTCGATAGCTAGTAGACACTTTTTGTCTACTAATTTTTGTATTTGGCCTCTTTTCTGACACAAACACGCTCGACAGGCCTCCTCAAGTCAGGCTACCAGCCCAAAGTCTACAAGGGGTAAAGTCTATCTTCCTCTATACATCGCCAACTATAGATACTAGAGGATTCTCTTACTGGTGACAACTGCTAATTTATCACCGCATCAAAAACCCCTACTCAACCTATTCGAGTAGGGGTCTTGATATGACATCAAGTGTTCAATGAAGCATCTTTTTGTAGACATCTGTCGTTTCCCGCACCAAGCGCTCCAACGTGTACCGCTCATAGACCATGTCCTGCCCATGCTGCGCCATCTCTTTTCGGCGCTCTTTGTCCTTCACCAGTAGACAAACGCTCTGGTACAGTGCATGCGGGTCGGCCGGCGGCACGAGGATGCCGTCCACACCGCTGGTCAGCACTTCCGGGGTGCCGCCCACCGCCGTCGCGATCACCGGCACGCCCGCCGCACACGCTTCGAGGATCGACAGGCTCAAGCCTTCCGACAGGGAAGGCAGCAGGAACACGTCGAGCTGCGGCAACATGTCGGGAACATCCTTGCGAAACCCGAGGAACCTGACGTACTCCGCCACGCCAAGCGCCTTCGCTTCCGCCTCCAGCTCCTCGTGCAGATCGCCGTCCCCAAACCACGGGAACACGACATCCTGCCGCTCCTGCACGACTTTTTGTATCGCTTTCAATAAAAAGGAATGCCCTTTAACCGCATGGAGCCGCGCCACCGTCCCGATGATCGTCACATCCGGCCCGACGCCGAGCAACTCGCGCAAGTCGGTCTCCGGCTCGCCTCGTCGCTCCCGATCCGGCAGTTGAATGGCGTTATGCACGACCGACAGCTTCTCCTCCGGCACGCCCTGTTTCAAAAACTCCCGCTTCATCGCCCCGGAGACCAAGATAAAATGGTCCACATACGGCCATGTCATATGTTCAAACGCTCCGAACAGCATCCGCTTCCAAAGCATCGGGTAATCGAGCGACAAGTCGCTGTGTACGGTGGTGATCGACTTCGCCGGATGCCCTTCTCGATGATTCGCCATCCGCCCGATCAGGTTGGCCCGTACACCGTGCGTATGGATGATGTGCGGCCGCCAGTCTTGTAGCAACTCACGCACCGGGGTCAAGCCGCCGTACGCCTGCTTCGAGGAATCGAGCACGGTGACCGGAATGCCCAGCGCCCGTATGCGCCGTGCGAATTCCCCTTCATAAAAGGTGGCGACCTGCGGATGAAACGTTTTGTCTTCCAAATGATCGACCAAGCCGACCAGATACTGCTCGGCGCCGCCAAACTCCCCGCCGCCGATCAGGTAGAGCACGCGTATCGGTGTTTCCATCTAACATCCCGCCTGTCCTGTATCATGCTACTCCCTAGCGTACCATAGAAAACGCCTGTGATGCCACAGAGTGCGCCATTTCCTAATATGGTGTACGATACGAGAGAAGGAGGTTACCTCTATGCTCAAATCCTATCGCACGCTCCTCGCTCCCGGCGAAGAGACGATCCTCATCAAGAAATCGCGTTTCATCGGCTACGCGATGCCTATACAGTCGGAAGAACAAGCCCTCGAATGGATCGCTTCCATGCAAAAGAAACACTGGGACGCCACCCACAACTGCTACGCCTACGTGTTCGGCCCGCATCACGAGGTGCAAAAGGCCAACGATGACGGCGAACCGTCCGGCACCGCCGGCAAACCGATCCTCGAAGTGATCAAGAAGGAACAGCTCCACGATGTCGCCGTCGTCGTCACTCGTTATTTTGGCGGCATCATGCTCGGGGCGGGCGGTCTGATCCGCGCCTATTCGCAAACGGCAGCCGCCGGTCTGCACGCCGCAGGCATCGCCGTGCGCCAACTGTTTCAGGAAGTCGCCATCGGCATCGACTACACCTGGCTTGGCAAGGTCGAAAATGAAATCCATGCCGTCGAGGAGTTTTTCATCGACCGCATCGACTATCTCGACCGCGTCACCGTCCACGCCTTGGTCCCCGTCGACGAGGTCGAACGCTTCCACAAGCTCCTGACCAACGCCACGAACGGACAGGCCGAGCTGGTCGATCTGGATCAACAATATGTATTCGTCCAAGACGGCAAGCTGGTCAAAGCGTAACCGGCACCCCGCCGCTGGCATACCCGCGACCGCCCGCACCCATCCGCTCGCGGTAAAAGGTCTGCACGATCCGCGCATGGCGCATCTGCTGCTCCGCAAACTCCGCGCTCTGCAAGCACGCCACTTCGCCGACTCCTTCCACAACCAGACGGCAAGCGCCCGTCCCGTCGCCGGAATCCCGCACGCCGTCGATCAAGCGGTTGGCGACATATCCGGTCGTCCCGTCCTTCTGCACCCGCGGCAACCGCATCTTGAACGGTGTCAGCACCAGATAAGGCGACAAGGGCAACGGGACATTCAACCGCTTGCCGATGATCTCTCCATATCGCTCGCGCACCGCCGTCAGATCGACGGTGAAGTGGCGGGCGATTTCTTTTAACACCACGCGCACCGGACGCGGGTCGAGCCATTCGCTCCCATCACACAACAACACCCGCGTCATATCTCCTCCACCTTGCTTATAGATCGGCTGTAGCATCGCGAGCTGTTCAACAAACGTCTCCACGCGCTCCACCCGCACATCTGCCATCTCCCCCATTGCTCAGACTACCCCTCCTTGAAATAGTGAAACATAGGTTTACTTCTTCATTTTAACGACCTTTGATTAAAAGTCAAGTAAGAGTGACACACAAACTAAGTCACACTTGACCTAACCCAAGTCGACAGGCAGCCAACTTAACTCCGCTCCGACCGCCCTGCCGCTGCCGTTTGGACGAGGACGCTGTCTCTTTCTATCCTGAAGAGGCGTATACGACAACCGGGAGACCGGTCCCCCATCCTGTGAGGGATCAATGATCATGGAAGACAAATGGGCCGATCTGGCTCTGCAAGCCCAAGCGCAAATGACCTTGCCGTCCGGAGAACAAGACAGCACCTACCTGCTCACCTTGCTCGACGAATTCGAAAATCTGATCCAAGGCGCCTGCCGCCGCTATTACAACAACCCGACCGAACGCAGCGACCTGCTCCAAGAGTCGTACATCGGCTTCCTCAAAGCGGTGCAGACGTTTAACGCCGGCATCGGCGTCACTTTCGCCGCCTACGCGAAGTCGAAAACGGAACAAGCCGTCTGGCAGGCGGTGCGCGTCCACAACCGCAACCGCACGCGGGAGCAGGCGGACACCGCCGGATCAAGCGATGACGGCACCCGGACCTCGCTGCTCGATTCGCTGCCCGCCCCCGAGACGGACGCCGCCTTTTCCGAGCTCGAATGGCGCAGTCTGATCACCTCGCTCTCCGAACGAGAAGCGCTGGTGATCGAAAAAGTGGTGGTCCACGGCCTCTCCCTCGCCGAACTCGCCCGGCAGGAAGGCGTCTCCCCCGGCACGGTGAAAACGTGGAAGCAACGCGCTTTCCTCAAGATTCGCGAAGAACTGCTGCGCCTGCGCAACGACAAGTAGAGAACCAAACCCACACCCCCTTTTCGCAAAAAAGCGCCTTGCGCTCCGTGTGGAGGCAAGGCGCTCTCTGCTTATGTAAGCATGGGCTCGCGATTATTGCTTGTCCGGGTCAACCAACGCGAACATCAGGTCCGCTTCGCAGACGACTTCGCCGTCGACGGTCGCTTTGGCATGGCCTTTGCCGATCGGGCCCTTCAGCCGGGTGATCTCGACTTCCAGACGCAGCGTGTCGCCGGGGCGCACTTGTCCGCGGAATCGGCAGCCGTCGATACCGGCGAACATGCCGAGCTTGCCCTTGTTCTCATCCTTGGACAGCATCGCCACCGCACCGACCTGTGCCAGCGCTTCGACGATCAGCACGCCCGGCATCACCGGAAAGTCCGGGAAGTGCCCTTGGAAATAGGGTTCGTTCATCGAGACATTTTTCAGACCCACGGCCCGTTCGCCGACGACGACCTCTTCGATGCGGTCGATCAGCAGAAACGGGTAGCGATGGGGGATCACTTTTTTGATTTCGTCAATATTCAAAGTCAACAGGCTCGACCTCCTCGTGATTCTCTCCCTAGCATACCAAATTCCGCAACACATAAAAAGCACCTCTGCCCAAGCGGCAGACGGTGCTTTTTAGACATCTCTTCTCGGTTGTCACTGGATCGATCGCGTGTTGAGCAGCCGAAACTGGCGCAGGTACAAAAGCGAGGTGCCAAACGCGAACAGGATCACCGCCCACAGGTAGAGCTCGGCGTTGGGCCAGTTGAACAGCACCGCCACCATCGCGATGTAAGAAAAGACGGTGTTCAGCTTGCCCCAGAGGGTGGCCGGCACCGTCTTCTGCCCGCGCGTGACGAAGAAGATCGAAGCGACGATCATGCCGACGTCGCGGAAGATCAACAGCCCCGCCGTGATCCACGACACCCGCCCGTCGATCACGAAGGACAGGAGCACCGCCAGCATCATCAGTTTGTCGGCCAGCGGGTCGAGCATCGTGCCCAGGTCGGTGACCCATTGATAGCGGCGGGCCAGATAGCCGTCGACCACATCGGTCAGCCCTGCGACGATCAGCACCGACAGCGCCCACAGCATGTTGCGGGGCGAGTCGGAGAAAAACACCAAGAAGTAGACCGGGATCAAGCACAATCGAAACATCGTCAAGATGTTCGGAATGTTCATGGGATTACCCCCGCAAATTGTTGGCCAATCCCATCATTTGGTCGGCCGTTTGCAAAGCCCTCACATTCATACTGTATGCCCGTTGCGCGACGATCATATCCGTCATCTGCCGCGTCATGTCCACATTGGACTGCTCCAAGAAGCCTTGTTTGATCATCGGACGCTCGTTCGTCGGCAAATCGGTCAGGTCCTCCGTGACCTGATCCGCATTGAATCCGTTGACCAAGCGGTACAGGTTCTCGCCGACCGCTTGCAGGTTGGCGTTGGGATCGCCGATCTTGACCAAGCCGATCCGGCCGAGTTCGACGCTCTCCCCTTCGACGTCCTTGGCGGTGACCAGACCCGATTCGTTGATCGAGACCGTGTCGAGCCGGATGTCGCTGCCGATCACGATGCGGTCGTCGTTGATCATGTCATGCACCGCCATCCCGTTCGAAGCGACGAGGTAGTTGTCGCCGAACTCGTCGACGGAGATCTTGAACGAGCCGTCGCGGGTCAGCGCCATCTCTTCCAAGCCCTGCGCCGTGTCGTTCGGCTCGATGACGAAGAAGCCGTCTCCTTCGATCGCGACGTCCAGCTTCTGCCCCGTCTCCTGCAACGAGCCTTGGGTGAACGCCTTGGAAACGCCGGTCGCCAGCACGCCGTGGCCGATCGCCAAGCCATCTCCCGTGACGCGGCCCGTCAATGCGGTCACGTCCGGGCGCTGGTTGATCTGCGCGTAGAGCATGTCCTTGAACTGGACGTCTTGTGTCTTATAACCTGTCGTGTTCAGGTTGGCCATGTTGTTGGAGATCGTGTCCAACTTATACTGGTTGGCCGCCATCCCACTCGCTGCCGAATACAACGAACGCATCCCTCACACCTCCGATTAGCCCAGTCGGCCGATCGACACCGCTTTTTCCAGCGTGCCGTCCAAAGTCTTGATCATCTTCTGGTTCGCCTCGTAGGAGCGCATCACGTTCATCATCGAAACCATCGAGGAGGCGAGGTCGACGTTGGATGTCTCCAGTTGACCGGCGACGATCTTCGAACCTCCGTTGACGGGCGCTTCCTGCCCGCCGGAGAAGTAGGTGTCGCCGTATTTCTTCAGCTTCGAACTGTCGAGGATGTCAACCGCGCCGAATTGCGGGGTCGCATTGCCCGTGTAGTTCGTGCCGTCCGCGTTGACGAACTCATAGTCGTAGTGCTTGCCGTCGGTGGTGACCACCTTGATCCGCGCATCGGCCACCGCTTCTCCCGTCGTGGCATCGACCGGCACCACCGGGTCGCCGGACGACGTGACGAGAAGATCACTGCCCGACTGCACGCGGAAGTCCCCGTCGCGGGTGTACATCGTCCGGTCGCCGACCTGCACCGGGAAATAGGTGCGGCGGTACGGGTTGTCCGGGTCGACCGGCCCGTCGACGATCGCGTGGGCGTAGGGGTTGTCCGATTCGGTCAGCCCCCCTTGGGCGAAGCGCGGCAGGACCTCCTCCAGCACGGTGCCGTAGCTGATCGTGCCGACTTGGCGCGTCGCGGGCGGGTTGCCGCCTTCGTTGCCCATGCGGTAGATCAGCTCTTCGGAAAAGGAGCGCATCACGCCGGTGTCGCTTTTGTACCCGACCGTGTTGGCGTTGGCGATGTTGTTCGAGATCACGTCTTGGGCCCGTTCGTTGGCCATCATGCCGGATGATGCGATGTACAGTCCGCGAATCATCGGGGAGCACCTCCTGTAGAGTTGGAAATGAAAGCTTGTCCTCTGTTAGCCGACAAAGTTGGCCGCTGCGCCCTTTTTCAGAACGGAGCGGGTCACTTTGTTCATGTTGTCCAGCGCGATGCCGGTACCGCGCACCACACAGGACAGGGGATCTTCCGCAATGTGCACCGGCACTTGCAGCTCCTGCATCATCAGGCGGTCGAGGCCATGCAACAGCGCACCGCCGCCCGTGAGGACGATCCCTTTGTCAAATATGTCAGCCGCCAACTCGGGCGGAGTCTGTTCCAGTACGGATTTGGTCGCGGCGACGATCAGGTCGACCGTCTCCTGCAACGCCTCGCGCATCTCTTCCGAATGGACGGTGACCGTCTTCGGCAGGCCGGAGATCATGTCGCGGCCGCGGATGTCGAGCGATTGGGAGCGCGATTCCGGGAACACGGTGGTGATGTGGATCTTGATCTCCTCCGCCGTCCGTTCCCCGATCAGCAGCGAATGTTCCTTCTTGATGTGACGGATGATCGCTTCGTCGAACTTGTCCCCTGCGACGCGAATAGAATTGGAGGTAACGACGTCTCCGAGAGAGAGAACCGCAACGTCGGTCGTACCTCCGCCAATGTCGACCACCAAGCTGCCGGACGGCTCGAAGATGTCGAGACCGGCGCCGATGGCCGCTGCTTTCGGTTCGGACATGAGATAAACTTGCTTCGCACCCGTGCGCTCCGCCGCTTCGACGACCGCCTTCTGCTCGACGGAGGTGATCCCCGACGGCACGCAGATCATCACGCGCGGACGCTTAAACGGGCTCTTGCCGATCGCTTTTTGTATAAAATGACGCAACATGATTTCCGTGGTGTCGAAGTCGGCGATGACGCCTTCGCGCAACGGACGGGTCGCCACGATGTGTCCGGGCGTGCGTCCGAGCATGCGCCGCGCTTCCTCGCCGACGGCTACTACTTTTTTCGTTTGGCTGTCGATTGCGACGACAGACGGTTCATCCAATACAATTCCCTTGCCCTTGACGTGTACGAGCACGTTGGCAGTTCCCAAGTCAACACCGATGTCGATTCCGAACATAGGTAGATAAGATCCTCCTTAGCCCCATTACTTTCTACGAAAGCGCGAAGTCTCAGACTTCGGTATCAGTGCCACAAGAGGCTAAGATTGCTGAGAATCCGCTTCAAAACTAGATTCTACAAGGGGGCGGAAACTCCTCTTTCTTCATGCAGATTTTTCGTCACGGTTCGCTTGTTTTCGTCTTTTCTGTACTTCTTCTTCGTCGCTTCGCCGCCGCGCAGATGGCGGATCGACTTGTGGTATTCGAGAATCTCTTTCACCCGATTCGCCAGATCCGGATTGATTTCCGGTAACCGTTCGGTCAGGTCCTTATGCACGGTGCTCTTGGAGACCCCAAATTCTCGGGCGATGGTACGAACCGTGTTTTTGGTTTCCACGATGTACTCGCCGATTTTCAGGGTGCGCTCTTTGATGTAATCGTGCACTCCCTTCGCCTCCCCTGTACTTCGGATTGTCTGATACATGTATATGAGTAGGGGGACGGCATATTCCAAAATTGCAGGATGACAAGCCTTGACGGCCGGTTTTCGGCAAATATCTCTCTCGTAAACACAAAATCGCCCCTCATAGAGAGGAGCGATTTCAGCCCGGTGTGGCTTAGGTTATGGCGTGACCGATTGCGGTTCGTTGGAGGTCGAAGAGGATTCTTCCTTCTTCTCTTGCGGCTTGGTGTTCGAATCTTTCGCCGCGTCGTCACCCGACTTCTCCGCCGGTTCGTTGGTCGTCGCGTTGTCGTCCTTGGACGCTTCATCCTTGGCCGCGTCTTCCTTCGGCGCGTCGCCTGCGGTCGCCGTCGCGTCACCCGCCGGCGGTTGCACCGCTTCGGACATCATGCCCGGCTTCTTCTCCAGCACGGTCAGCGGGTCGACCGCTTGGCCGTCTTTGCGCATTTCGAAGTGGATGTGGTTTTGCGCGTCGAGTTCGTACTTGCTGTTGCCGGTCTGTGCGATCGGCTGGCCCATCATCACTTTCGCGCCTTTTTCCACCGTGACGTTTTGCAGGGAGGCGTAGTAGGTGGAGTAGCCGTTGCCGTGGTCGATCGTCACCACTTGGCCCATCAGCGGATCTTCTTCCACCGCCAAGACGGTGCCTTGCGCCGCCGCTACGACGTTAAACGGCTTGTCGCTCTTCAGACCGATGTCCACGCCTTGGTGCGGGGTGAACTTGTTGTCGTACATCACGACGGCTGCCGCACGCGCATCTTCGCTTGCGTTGTCGCGGTAGAAGTCCATCGAGACGAGCGCGTCTTCCCCGCCCTGACCGACCGGCCAGATAAATTTCGGCGTGGAGTTGGTTTCCTCCGCCGCCGGCATCGAATCGTCGATCGGCGTCACCGGGCCCGCTTGCGAACCGCTGTCGTTGGTGTTGTCGATCTTGTACGGCGAGGCGTCTTGGCTCTTGGCGTACATCAAACCAACGATAAGGACGGATGCTGCGAGGTAGATCACCGGGAAGGTCCAGCGTTTGGCAAAAGTCTTCTTCCAGAAGGAGTTTTGGGGAGCTTGACCTTTGCCGGTTTCTTGCTTTTTGTTTTTGTTTTCTTGGTTGTTCATATCAATCACCTCAGTAGCACATTCTCGTCCGTTTGGAAGAGTCATATACCTGACGACTGAGGCAAAACGAAATTTTTTTCATAAAAGGGACTTTGGTTGCACATGCTATCCGATTGCCCTCCGCCTTATCGGTTCGGCAACACGTCCTCCACATGGCCGATCGTCACGCCCGAGTAGTAGTAGCGGACGATGTCCTCCGCCTTTTTCCCTTCGAGCGCCATGAAGTGCGCGCCGTACTGCGACATCCCCACCCCGTGTCCAAACCCTTTGGTAAAAAAGGTGATGGTGTCACCCGTCACCTTCCACGTAAACCACGTCGAGCGCAGTCCGAGCAGGCTGCGCAGTTGCGGCCCCGAGAACGTCTTGTCGCCGACTTTGATCGACTTGATGTGATCGGAGACGGACCGTTCGAGCGGCTGGATCAGCGTGCCCGCGTTGGTGGCGGTGACGACGGCGTCGATGCCGAGCTTCCGGCGGAACTCGCTAAGCGGCATCTCCAGTTTCGCCGTGTATTTCTCCGACTTCTCATCCCACGGGGACTCGACGGAGCGCAGGTAGGGTTGCGCCTTGCCCCAGTAGTCTTCGGAGTTCTCCGTCTTGCCGGAGGAGGTCGAGAAGAACAGCGCTTCGATCGGCTGTCCGTCATAGAGCGCGATCTCGCCGCGCGTTTCGTTGACGGCGGCGTTCATCTTCGACAGGTTGCGCTGGTAGTCGGCGTCGCCCCAGCGGACTTTCAGCTTGTCGGCGTCGGAGAAGGCTTGGAAGTCTCTGTGATCGTCGGTCACGTCCGCGCCCTCCGGCGTTTTCGCGCCGAGGACGAGCCGGCGCACGACGTAGGTGCGGGCGGCGATCGCTTGGGCTTTTAACGCTTCGGGGGCGAAGTTGACCGGCATCTCGGCGGCGACGACCCCGCGCACATATTCTTCGAGCGGCATCTGTACGACCTTCCCTTCCCCCTTTTTGAAAACGGAGATCTGAATGTCGTCGGTGGGAACTTCCAGTTGCACGAATTGGGTGTGCTTCTGTTCGACCACCACCGGGGCGCTCGGCCAGACGGCGATCAACCCGGCGGGGAGCAGGATGGTGACGGTGAGCACCGCGCCGATCAGGGACACGGCGAGCAACAGCTTCTTTTTCATCGACGGAAGCTCCTCCCTTTCTCAGTTTTACGAGTCTATGAAATCGTATGAGAGAAACGGGGGCGTTATGCGACGAAAAAAGACCCGCTTGTTCAGCGGGCCTCCCAGTACTTGAGAAACGGATACGAGTTGATCGCCGTAAACCCGTTCGGCACGTCGTACACCCCGAAGTGCAGGTGCGAGACGAACTTGCCGGAGGTGCCGACGGGGCCGTAGCCGGTCGAGCCGACATAGCCGAGCACTTGGCCGGGGTTGACGTGGACGCCCTTCGCCAGCCCCGGCGCATAGCGAGAGAGGTGGGCGTAGTAGACGGCGTAATCGGTGCCGTCCAGCCGGATCGTCACCCGCCAGCCGCCGTACTCGTTCCAGCCGTAGTTGATGATCGTCCCGCTGCCGACGGCGACGACCGGCGTGCCTTCGGGGGCGAGGATGTCCGTGCCGGAGTGCGCGCGCGGGGCGCTGCCGTCGGGGTTCCACGCTCGCGATTCCCCCCATGTGTCGCGAAACGGCGTGTACGACTTCGGATCGGCAAAAGGAAAGATGTACGTCTCCTGCCCCAGTTGCGCTCTCGCTCGCGGGTCGGTGCCTTCGAGGTAGCTCGCAGCGGGCGGCGGCGGGGCGGGGGTGTAGCCGGGGATCTCCAGCCGCTGGCCGACGAACAGCGCGTCCGAGGTGATGCCGCTCGCCTGCATGATCGCGCTGACCGACGTGTTGAAGCGGTTGGCGAGCGCCCAGAGGCTGTCACCCGGCTGGACGATGTATTCGCCCGTTTGGGTGGTCGTGGTGCCTGTAGGCGCGGTGGGTGTCGGCGTGCCGGTGGCCCCGCTTGGCAAGGTCAATGTTTCCCCGACTTGCAAAACGTCTGTGGTCAGGTTGTTCGCCGCTTTCAAAGCCGCTACGGTCGTGCCGAACTGCGTGGCGATCTTCCACAGGGAGTCGCCCGATGCCACGGTGTAGGTCGTCGGCGTTGTTGGTGTCGTTGTGGTTGGCGCAGTCGGTGTGGTCGGGGTCGTCCCAGCACTTGGGATCGTCAGTCGTTGCCCGACCTGCAGCGTGTCGGTCATCAGGTTGTTCGCCGCTTGCAACGCCGCCACGGTCGTGCCGAACCGCGTGGCGATCTTCCACAGGGAGTCGCCCGATGCCACGGTGTAGGTCGATGGTGCCGTTGCGGTCGTCGGTTGGGTGGCCGGTTCGGTGCCCGCCCCTGTCGCCGCCGTATGCGGGACGAGCAGTTGCTCGCCGGGGTAGAGCGCGGTCTGGTTGGTCATGCCGTTAAGTTGCAGCAGCGACGCGAAGCTCACCCCCAGCGCCTGTGAGAGGTTCCACAGCGTGTCGCCGCTCTTGGCGGTGTACAGGTCGGTCGCTTGGTTGGAGATGACGACCGTGTTGCGGTAGGAGTCCCACGCCACATTCGCCCCCAACGCTTCCGAGACGAAGCGCACCGGCACATAGACGGTGCCCGACTGGTTGACCGGTGCGGCGTCGAGCGTTACGCTCCGCCCGTTCACCGTCGCGGTCGTGCTGCCGATGCGAAGCGTGACGGTGGTTCCGCTTTGGGTCATGGTGACCGTCTGGGTGGCCTGTTCCCAGCTGACGGACGCCCCCAGCGCCTCCGCGATCGCTCGCACCGGTACCATCGTGCGCCCGTTTTGGTTATATGGGTTCGTGCCGCTGATCGCCTTCCCGTTGACGACCAACCCGATCTGCGCCGCCGCAGCCTGTGCCGTGGCCAAGCCCGCTCCTCCACCGAACGCGCCGGCAAATGTCAGCGTGGTCAAAAGCATCGAGCCGACGAACAGCTTGACCCGCTTGATCGGCATGTTCGGGTATTTGTCCTGCATATAGCTGCGGATCGAGTTTTCGACCTGCTCGTCCCGCGTCTGCGGGTCGCGGCCGAGCTCGCCCGCCATTTCGACGAGGTAGTCATAGCTGCGCAGATACAAGTGCAGCTCCGCTCCGTTTGGCGTTTGCACATAGCGTTCACGTACAAAGGGACTTTGCATCTTCGCACCCCTCCTTGAAAGTCAAACTCTTCCTTAGCATGTCCGCTTTTCCAAGGGGGGTATACGCCAAAAAAGCGGCCGACGAGAGGATATCTCGAAGGCCGCTTCCGGTTGTTGCCACGTATGCTTTTACCCGACGGAGACTTGGTTCATCGGTCGGTCGTGTACAGGCTGTTCCTGCTTGTCGACATAGGAGATCTGCGCACCGAGGCGACGGAACTTGTCAACGATGTCGACATAGCCGCGCTCGATGTGGTGCAGGCCGCCGATTTCGGTGTCGCCGTTCGCCGTCAGCCCGGCGAGGATCAGGCAAGCGCCGGCCCGCAGGTCGGTCGAGGTGACGCGAGCGGGGGTGAGCTGCTTGACGCCGGTGATCACGGCGGTGCGGCCGTCGACGTGGATGTTCGCGCCCATGCGGCGCAGTTCGTTCACGTGCATAAAGCGATTTTCAAAAACGGTTTCCGTCACGTAGGAGATGCCGGGCGTCACGGTGAGGAGCGCCATCATCTGCGCTTGCATGTCGGTGGGGAAACCGGGGTAGACGAGCGTTTTCAGGTCGAGCGGTTTGAGCGGGCCTTTTGCGGTGACGCGCACGCCTTTGACATCGGTCGTGACGTCGAGGCCGGCTTCCTTCAGCTTGGCGATCACGGGCAGCAGGTGCTCGGAGATCGCCCCTTCGACATAGACGTCGCCACGGGTGATCGCGGCGGCGACGAGGAAAGTGCCCGCTTCGATGCGGTCGGGGATCACGGTGTGTTCCGCCCCGTGCAGTTTCTCCACGCCGTGGATGCGGATCAGGTCGGTGCCTGCGCCGCGCACTTCGGCGCCCATCTTGTTCAGATAGTTGGCGAGGTCGACGATCTCCGGTTCTTTGGCGGCGTTTTCGATCACCGTCTTGCCTTCGGCCAGCACGGCCGCCATCATGATGTTCTGCGTGGCGCCGACCGACGGGAAATCGAGGTAGATGTCAGCCCCGCGCAGGCGGCCGTGCTTCGCGATCGCTTCGACGTAGGCCGGGGTTTCGGTGACGGTGGCGCCGAGCGCTTCCAGACCTTTGATGTGCAGGTCGATCTTGCGCTCGCCGATGGCACAGCCGCCGGGCAGAGACACTTTTACTTTTCCAAATCGTGCCAAAAGAGGCCCAAGGACAAGAAAAGAAGCCCGCAGTTTCCGAACGAGGTCGGACGGTGCTTCTGGAGATCGCAATTGTTCGGCCTGCAAACGAAAGCGGCCGTCGGCCGTTTCCTCCGTGCGCACGCCGAGCACTTCGAGCAGGCTCAGCATATGCTCGACATCGGAGAGGCGAGGCACCTCTTCCAGCAGACTCACTCCGGAACTCGGCAAAAGAGAGGCGGCCAAGATCGGGAGTACGGCGTTCTTGGCACCGCTGACTTTGACAGTGCCGGTCAGTTTATTTCCACCCTGTACGATAATTTTGGTCAATGCGAGTACCTCCAGAGACAGGGCGTGAATGACTGCCCTTAATACTCAATGGTGACGATCGGCGAACCGACAAGCACGCGGGTCTTGCCTTTCTGTTCGTCATAGTGGACCGCGACTTGCAAGTTCATCTTGTTCCCATTGGTCACTATGTAATCCTTCGTCTGCGGAGAATAACCGGACACGCTGGAGACGAGATCAGAGCGCACTCCTTCGATCTCCTTCGCCGACACTTTCGCCAGCACGTCGGAAATCAAGGCGTTCGTTTCGCCGTCCTCCATTTTATCAGCCAGTAAACCTTTGATACAAGTGCTAATTTGTGGGACGGTGCCCGCTTGGGTTGCGGTGGCGCGCACGCGGTTGATCGAAGCGTTGAAGTCGTTGAGGTCTTGTGCGACCTGCTCGACGCGCAGCACCAGCACCGTTTGCGGCGCTTGGTCATGGAACTTCAGCGACGAGAGCACCAGTTGCACGTCAGACCCGTTCTTCCAAGTCCCGCGCAACGCGTAGGAGTTCTGATCCCCTTCGTGATCCGCCGTTTCTTGCGCCTGCTCGATGCCGAACGTCTCGTTCAGCTCTTGGCCGAGCGCCTTCAGTTCTTCCAGCGATTTGTAGTCTTGGTTGATGACTGACCAGTTGTGTACCGAATAGCCTTCGACGTTCGCTTTGGTCGCGGAAAACGCCTTGGCCAGAAATTCACCGGTGTTCGATGTCGCCGTGACCGCTTGTTGCGCGGACAGATAGCCGAACATGCCGATCGCAAAACAGATAAGAATGCCGATGAGTCCGATTTTCTTCATGGATAACCTCTCCCTGCCTCTGGATGTGTTATCCAGTCTGACCGCAGGGGGCGAGGTTTATACTAGCAATTTGCAAAAATAGTTTAGAAGAGTTGGCGCATCATCATCGTCGACGTCACATAATCGCTGAGAAAACGGGCGAGCAGATACCCGAGCGCGACGGCCACCAACAGGCGCAGCACAGCCGCTTGCCTGGTTTTGGCCGCTTTGAGAAAGACCTCCCACCGCACATTGGTGAGCGCAAACCAAGCGATCAACACCCCGAACAGCAAAAAGCAGAGGTTGAGCAAGGCCATCCAGCCAACGCCGGTGTCTCCGTTGCCAAAATACATACGCAGGCCTCCCGAATCTCAGAATCTTTCGTCCTATAATAACATATTTCGGCAAAAAAGACCCCGAGACTAAAGTCCCGAGGTCTTTTTGACTAGTTAATCGAATTTTTAACCGAACCAGCGCAGGGTGTTCAGCACGTCGAGGAACAGGTTCGGCAACACGCCCAGCACGATCGTGCCGACCAGCCCGACCCACACGACGGTGCGGATCGACCACGGCAGCGGCTGTTGCGTTTGGCTTGCGCTGTCCTTCATGAACATCGCCTTCAACACGCGGAAGTAGTAGTAGAACGCGATCGCGGAGGTCAGGAACAACAGACCCGCCAACCAGAAATACCCGGTGTTGATCGCGCCGACCAGGATGTAGAACTTCCCGAAGAAGCCTGCGGTGATCGGCATGCCCGCCATCGAGAGCATGAAGATCCCCATCGCCACCGCTTGGAACGGGGCGCGGTGATACAGCCCGCGGAACGCGTCGATCGTCTCGTTGCCCGCTTCTCGCGTGATCGCGGTCAGCAGAGCAAACGCGCCCATCGTCATGAACAGGTAGGCGAACAGGTAGAACGACGTCTCACCGAACGCCAGCCAGATCGCGTCTTCGCCCGAGCCGTGGCCGAGCACCGCCAGCGGCACCAGCAGGTAACCGGCTTGGGCGACGGAGGAGTACGCGAGCAGGCGCTTGATGTTGCGCTGCGCCAACGCCGCGATGTTCCCGACGACCATCGTGACGGCCGCCAGCACCAGCAGGTAGATCGAGACCTCGTTAAACTCGCGAGCGAACCCGAAGACGAACGTCCGCAGGATCAAGGCGAAACCGGCCGCCTTGGAGACGACGGACAGGAACGAGGTGATCGGGTTCGGTGCCCCTTCGTAGGTGTCCGGTGCCCACATATGGAACGGAACGAGCGCGATCTTGACCCCGAAGCCGATCAGCATCAGCAGGAAGGACAGGATCAGCAGCGGCTTCATGTCGACCCACATCTGCGCGATGTACTGCGAGCCGATCGCGATGTTGGTCTGACCGGTCACACCGTAGAGGAACGACATCCCGTAGAGCGCCACCGCCGATGCGATCGAGCCGATGACGAGGTACTTCATCGCGCCTTCGGTCGACTTGGCGTTGTTGCGACGGATCGCCACCAGCACGTACGAGGAGATCGAGAGCAGCTCCAAACCGATGAACAGGGTGATCAGGTCGTAGGAAGAAGCCATGACCATCGCCCCGACCAGCGCGAAGAGCAGCAGGTAGGTGTATTCCGGCGCTTTGATGTCCGGGTTGTGTTTCAGGTAATCGATCGACATCAGCATCGTCAGCAGGGTGCCGCCGATGAAGATGACTTTGAAGATGTTGCCGAAGTCATCCAGCATGTAGAGCATGTTCGACACTTGCAGGCTCGGGTCCCCCGGTGCCGCATCGGAGACGACGCCGAAGTTGTAGATCACCATCACCAGTGCGATGACGAGCGAGATGACGCCAAGCCACGGCGACCAGCGACGAGCGGTCGCTTTCGAGACGAACAGGTCAAACAGCAGGATGGCAAAGCCGCAAAGCACCAGCACGATCTCCGGTGCCATCACATGCCAGACTGCGCTAAACTGCACGGTTGTAATGCCATTATCCATAAGACTACCCTCCTATCCTGGTGACATAGCCGAGAATCGTTTGGTTCACCAGGTCACCGAGGATCGCCGGATACACACCGATCAGAATGACGAATGCGGTGAGCACGACCATCGGAATGCTTTCGAGGGCACGAACGTCCGATACGCTTTCGTAATCGACCGTCGTCGGCCCGTATGTGGTGCGTTGCATCGCCCACAGGAGATAGACGGCTGCCAGCACGATGCCGGCGGTACCGACTGCTGCGATCACCGGGAACGCTTTGAATGCACCGATGAACGCCATCACCTCGGAGATAAATCCGCTCATGCCCGGCAGGCCGAGCGAAGCCAGCGCCGCCGCCAGCAGGAAGCCGGCGATGATCGGCATCGGCTTGGACAGACCG
Organism: Bacilli bacterium; assembly: GCA_035776695.1. GTDB lineage: Bacteria > Bacillota > Bacilli > Tumebacillales > Tumebacillaceae > Tumebacillus. Next base: position 6,076 of record DASTWJ010000194.1, on the reverse strand, counting down.
CCGAGCGCCCCGATCATCGTCGTGCCGGTGCGCTCTTGCACCAAACCGATCAGCAGGAAGAGCAGGCCGGAGAGCAGACCGGACGAGATGGTCATGAAGATCGCGCCTTGCAGGCCCGCTTCGTTCATGGCCGCCACCCCGAGGAGCACGACCCCCATGTGGGAGATCGCGGAGAAGGCCAGCAGTTTGCGCCAGTCGCGTTGCACCAGCGCCACCAAGGCCGCGTAGATCACGTTGATCACGCCGAGCACGGCGATCAGGATCGCGTAGTGCTGCACCGCGTCCGGCAGAATGCCGACCCCGATGCGGAACAGGATGTACGCGCCGATCTTCATCAGCACGCCGCCGACGACCATCGAGATCGCCGTCGGTGCCTGTTCGTGCGTGTCAGGCAACCACGTATGGAACGGGAAGAACGCTTCCTCGATCAAGATCCCGATCAGGAGCACCAGGAAGATGCCCGTCTTAAACGTATCGGAGATCTGATCCGGCGTCGCTTTGGCAAACGTGTCGGTGATCGAGACGAGGTTCATCGTCAAGTCGCCGGAGACGGAACCGGCTGCGAACGCCAAGCCGACGAACGCCAGCAGGATGCCGACCGACGCGATGCCCCGGTAGACGAGGAACTTGACCGCGACCGGCCCTTTGCGTTCGCCGCCCCAGATGCCGATCAGGAAGTACATCGGGATCAGGGTCAGCTCGAGGAACAGGAAGAACAGGAACAGGTCGACCGCCACGAAGCAACCGAACAGGCCGGTCGCCAAGAGCAGGTACCAGAAAAAGTACTCCTTCGCGCGGTGCATGGTCTTTTTCGACACGATCACCGCCAAGAAGGTAATCAAGGCGGTCAGCAGCAGGAAAGGCAGCGAGAGCCCGTCGATGCCGAGCGCGAAATCGATGTCCAACGCCTTGTCATGGAACACATGGTTGATGTGAATCCAATCGTAGTTCACGGCGAACTGCATCGCCTGGTCGCCGGAGTCAAACCCGGCGTACAGCGAACCCGCGAAGATCAGCGGCAAGAACGTCGCGATCAGCGCGATCGCTTTGGCTTGCCCCTGTGCGTTGCGCGGTACGAACAACAGAACCAAAGCACCCAGCAGCGGGAGGAGGACGATGAGTGTCAACAGGTTGCCCATCTTAGTAGATCCCCCCTATCACAACATACAAGGAAATGCCGATCAGCAAGACCGTCCCGAGCAGCGTGATCAGACCGTAGGTCTGGACTTGCCCGTTCTGGCTGTACTTGAGACCCAGCGAAGAGACGTAACCGGCCTCGCCGAGCGCGCGTACGATGCCGTCGACGATCCAATGGTCGACGAAGTTCAGGATGCGTGCGATCCAGACGACCGGCACGACGATCACATAATGGTACAGTTCATCGATGTAGAACTTGTTGAACGACAAGAGGTACAGCGGACGGAGCGGGCCGTTCGCCATCGCCTCCGCGTTGATCGACTTGCTCTTGTACATCAGGTACGCAAGCCCGATGCCGAGCAGACCGACCACGGTGGAGAGCCCCATCATGCCGATCGACGGCTCATGCACTTGGCCCAGTTCGCCGTCGAGGTGCATGAAGTGTTCGAACGCATAGCCGGTGACCGGCGAGTTGAGCAGGCCGGCGATGATCGCCATGATGCCGAGCAGCACCAGCGGCAGGGTCATCACGGAACCGGATTCATGCGCGTGGTCGTAGACGTCCTTCTCGCCGCGGAATTCGCCGGTGAAGGTCAGGAAGAACACGCGGAAGATGTAGAACGCGGTGCAGAACGCCGCGATCAGGCCGAGTACGAACAGCGTCGTGTTGCCCGATTGCAGCGCGCCGGTCAGGATCTCATCTTTCGACCAGAAGCCGGCAAACGGCGGGATGCCGGACAGCGCCAGTGCGCCGATCAGGAACGTCCAGCCGGTGATCGGGAGCTTTTTCCACAGGCCGCCCATCTTGCGGATGTCCTGGTTGTGGTGGATCGCGTGGATCACCGAACCTGCCGCCAGGAAGAGCAGCGCTTTGAAGAACGCGTGTGTCATCAGGTGGAAGGTGGACGCCACGTACGCGGACACGCCGAGCGCCATCACCATGTAGCCGAGCTGCGAGATGGTCGAGTAAGCGACGACTCGCTTGATGTCGTTCTGCGTCAGACCGATCAGCGCCGCGAAGATCGCGGTGATGCCGCCGATGATCGCGATCACGGTCAGCGCATCCGGCGATGCTTCAAACAGCGGGAAGGCACGAGCGACCAAGTAGACACCCGCGGCAACCATCGTCGCGGCGTGGATCAGCGCCGACACCGGGGTCGGGCCTTCCATCGCATCCGGCAACCACGTGTGGAGCGGGAATTGCGCCGATTTGCCGATCGCGCCGACGAAGATCAGGATCGCCACCAAGGTGACGAAGTTGTCGTGCGACATCCAGTCGATGTTCAGCTGACCGGATTGGATCGCTTGGAACACGCCCGAATATTCGAACGTGCCGGTCGCGACGAAAACGAGCACGATACCGATGAACAGACCGAGGTCACCGATCCGCGTGACGATAAACGCTTTCTTCGCAGCCGCCGCCGCTTCCGGCTTGAAGTACCAGAAGCCGACGAGCAGGAACGAGCAGAGACCGACCAACTCCCAGAAGATGTACATCTGGAGCAGGTTCGGGGAAATCACCAACCCGAGCATCGAGAAGATGAACAGGCACAGGTATTGGTAGAAGACTACAAAGCGCTTGTCGCCGTTCATGTAGCCTTTGGAGAACAAGAGCACCAGCGTCGAAACGAAGGTGACAACCACGAGCATCATCGCGTTGAGCGCGGTGACCTCATAGCCCACGCTCAGGTCAAAGCTTCCGACTGTCAGCCAGTGGAAGATGTACGGCCCCGACGGACCGTTCGCGTGGACTTGACTTAAAATTGACAGTGACACCACAAAGCCGGCCAACGAAGCCAACACGGCCAATGTGGTGACGATTCCCTCTTGAGCCCGCCGTCCGAGAACGAAAAGGAGCAGGTACGCCACCAACGGGAAGAAGGGAACTAACCAGGCATATTCAACCATATGATCACCTTTCTCCGTAGTACTGTGAGAACCCGACTACCACTTCATCAGGTCCTGATCCCGTACGTCGCTCGAGTTTCGGTTGCGGTACAGCGAGATCAAAATTGCCAGACCGACAGCGACCTCGGCCGCTGCGATCGTCATGGTAAAGAGCGTGAACACTTGACCGTTGATCGAAGGCGCCAGACCGTAGCGAGCGAACGTGAGCAGGTTGATGTTGACGGCGTTCAGCATCAGCTCGATCGAGACGAGAACGATGATGATGTTGCGCTTGGTCAACGCCCCGAACAGTCCGATGCAGAACAAGATGGCTGCCAGTGTCAGATACTGTTCAACTGCGATCATGTCCTACTCCTCCTTATTCGCCAGCGTGATCGCACCGACGACGGCGACGATCAACACGACAGATACTAGCTCGAACGGGATGACGTAGTTGCTAAACAGCGCCTCGCCGACGAGTTTGACGTTGTCTTGGCCTTGCCAAGGCGAGTTGGCCGCCGGCACCGGCCAGGTGATGCCGGAGAATTTGACCACCCAGAGGATGATCAAGCCGAACGCGGCCGATCCCAGCGCCGCCCAGACGGGATGCGCGGTGATCTTTTGCGGCGTTTCGATCGCATCGTGCCGGGTGAGCATGATCGCGAACAACAGCATGATCGTGATCGCACCCGCGTAGAGCAGGATCTGGATAAAGGCGACGAATTCCGCTTCCAGCATGATGTAAATGCCTGCTACGCCGATGAACACGCCGCCGATCGACATCGCCATGTAGACGACTTTTTTCAACGAGAGCAGCATGACGCCGCACGCGATGACAAACAGCGAGATCAGAAAAAAGGAGACCGTTTGACCGGTGATGACCAGACCGGAGAACATTACTCGCCACCTCCGGACTCGCCGGCCGTACTTTCCGCTTCCACAATGCCTTCGTGCGCCTTGCGGTTGTCATCGAGCCAGTAGATGTTCTTGTACAGGTCGACGCGGTTGTACTCGGCCAGTTCGAATTTGTCGGTCATTTGGATCGCTTCCGTCGGGCAGACCTCCGTGCAGAGGTCGCAGAGGATGCAGATCTCAAAGTTGATGTCATAGGTGTCGATGTGCAACTTCTTGTCTTCGCGGCGCGAACCCGACAGCGAGATGCAGGAGGTCGGGCAAACGCGCGCACACTGGTTGCACACGATGCATTTTTCCGGCGAGAATTTGTGAACGCCACGGAAGCGTTCGCCAAAGTCCGGCATCACGTCCGGGTATTGGAGCGTGATCTTTTTGTGGGCCAGTTGCTTGAACGTGACTTTCAAACCTTTCAGGAAACCAAACATGGCAGAATCACCCCGTTTCTTAGACCAGCGCTTTGACAACAGCGGTGATCACAAGATTGAGCAGCGCGAGCGGGATCAGCACTTTCCACGAGAAGGAAAGCAGTTGGTCCGTACGAATCCGCGGCATTGTCGCGCGTACCCAGAAGAAGAAGAAAATAAACGCCGAGACTTTGATTGCAAACCACAGCCACCCCGGCAAGAACGGACCGGACCAGCCGCCGAAGTACAGGGTGACGGCCAACGCGGACATCGCAAAGACGTACACGTATTCCGCCAGCATGTAGAAGGCGAAACGGAAACCGGAATACTCGGTGAAGTAGCCGGCGACCAGCTCCGACTCCGCTTCCGGCAAGTCGAACGGCGTCCGGTTCAACTCGGCCGTTGCCGAGATGATGAAGATGATGAAGCCGAGGATCTGCGGCACCACGTACCAGACGAACGGGAACGCTTCCTGCGCCCGAACGATCTCCACCAGGTTCAACGAACCGGCCATCAGGATAACCCCGAGCATCGACATCGCCAGCGGCACTTCGTAGGAGATCATCTGCGCCGCCGAGCGCATGCCGCCGATCAGGGAGTATTTGTTGTTCGACGCCCAACCGCCGAGCACGACCCCGAGGATCGTGATCGCCGACAGTGCGATGTAGTACAACACGCCGACGTTGCTCACCGCCGTGAAGATGTGCGTCGCGGAGAACGGAATCACCGCCAGCACCATAAACGACGGGAAAAACGCGATGATCGGCGCGATCAGGAAGATGTTGCGATCCGCTTTGGCCGGGACCAAGTCTTCCTTGATCAACAGTTTCAAGACGTCGGCGATCGATTGGAGCAGGCCGAACGGGCCTACGCGGTTCGGACCGATCCGCCATTGCATCCAGCCGATGACCTTCCGTTCAAAATAGATCGTGTAGGTGACGACCCCGAGGATGAACGCGAGGACGATCACCGCCCCGATCACCATGTTCAGGAACGTCATCCCGCTCATCGGTTTGTCAACCCACGAGAAGAAATCCACCATTACGCGTCGACCTCCCCTAACACGATATCGACAGCCCCGAGGATCGCGATCAGGTTGGACATCGACTGTCCTTCCAGCAGCTTCGGCAGAAGTTGCAGGTTGACAAAAGACGGACGACGCAGCTTCAAGCGATACGGTTTGTCTTTGCCTTCGGAGACGATGTAGACGCCCAACTCACCGCGGGAGCCTTCGACACCGGAGTAGTATTCGCCGGCCGGCACGCGCAGGATCTTCGGCACCTTGGCCATCACGGGGCCGTCCGGGATCTGTTCGAGCGCCTGCTCGACGATGTTCAAGGATTGCTCCATCTCCTTCATGTGGCAGATGTAGCGGTCATAGCAGTCCCCGTTTTCGCCGACGATCACCTCGAAGTCGAAGCGATCATAGATCGAATACGGTTTGTTCTTGCGCAGGTCCCAGTTGAAGCCGGTCGAGCGCAGGTTGATGCCGGACATCGCGAAGTTCAGCGCCGTTTCGGTGTCGAACTTGCCGATGCCCTTGACGCGATTCAAGAAGATCTCGTTGCCGGTGACCAGCTCGTGATACATCTTGATCTGTTCGCGCATGTGCGGCACGAACTTGCGAACGTCGTCAAGCCAACCGTCCGGCGCGTCCCATTTGACGCCGCCGACGCGCATGTAGTTGAACGTCAGGCGCGCCCCGCAGATGCGGTTGAAAAAGTCGGTGATCT
>DASTWJ010000193.1:0-6837 GCA_035776695.1 Bacilli bacterium | reverse complement strand
GTCTGCCGCGATTTCGATGAGTTGTTGGCGGCGGTGGAGGCGTTTTCCGAGCGCATGGCGTACCGCGTGGGTGGTACGGAGAGCTTGCAGAAGGCGCTGGATTCGGCGAACACGGCGACGATGCAGTACAGCTCGGGGCTTCAGGTCAGTGGTACGCTGACCGAGTTGGAGCGCGATGCGGCGGGCGAGGCCGTGTACCTGAAGACAACGGGAGCGACGGCGTTGGCGGTCGGGCGCGTGGAGTTACCGGGGCATGACAAGTCGGTGCATGGAGAAGGCTTCGGCTCGCCGATCGGGCGGTTGAAGGGATTTGAGACGCCGTTGGAGGACTTTGATGAGGCACTGTTGCAGGAGGCGGGGCTGGTCGTCGGTGAGGCGGTGCGGATGGAGTTTGCCTCCGGTGTGATCGTGCGCGGCGTGCTGGAGGAAGTGTTGCGGCAAGAGGGCAAGATCGTGCTGCTGACGATCGAAGACTGCACGGTTTCATTTGGCGAGAAGGAGTTGTTCCGTTCGGAATGGGGGCCGTATCACATGGCGGTCGGGGAGCGGATCACGTCTGTGTTTGCCGGAGCGGCCGACCGCGAGAAGTTCCACGCCTCGATGCAACCGTCCGTCAACCGCACGGTGCGCCCGGTCCTGGGTGAGCAGGAGCAACGGCTCAACGAGCTGTACAAAACGGTGCGAGGGCTGCGGGAAGACCCGGATCTCGGCGCAAAACAGGTGGAAGAGGGCGTAGCGCTCGTCCTGCACCAGTTGGAGCAGGAGTTTGCCGATGACTGGCTGATGCGCATCGAACTGCTGGAACTGCTCGTCACGCGCCGCTTGGCTCCCGGCTTGCAAGCTGTGATCGGCAAGCAGTTGGAGGCGATCGGCGTGCGAGATGAGGAGAAGCGCGGGCTGATTGCCAACGGGTTGAAGTTGGTGGATCGAAAATAAGAAGGTGGACCGATCAGCTTTTCATGAGGTTGATCGGTCTTTTTTTTACGAGGAATTATGATTTATCACTTGAATAATAGAGAACGTATGTGCTATATTTACCACACAACTACATACTCGCTTCTCAAGCACAACGCGACCTTTACTTTTCCTTCCCCGCATATCATAGTGGAGAAAAGGAGGGATCTCGATGGCGGAAGAAGCACCGAGGAGGAAAAAGCTCATGGCCAAACCGATCGCAGCAACGCCAATCCTTCGTGGGCAAGACTTGGTGGACTTTGTCGAGGACATGTTGTCCAAGCGACAAACGCCCGAAAACGTGGCAGCCTTAGACAAGGCGGCCGACATGTTAAGAAAAGCATTGCGGGTCGAATAACCGATGCGATACCACGATACGGGTGTCTACGAGGAACTTTCGACGAAAACGTTCTTGGTTCAAGTTAATCACCAAACGATCAACGAGTACCGACTGGAAGACTTCGATTGTGGAGTAGCCGATTACAACGAGTTTTTGCGACAGGACGCGCTCCTGTATTCCGAGGAGCATCTCAGTGCGGTTTATCTGCTGATTCACCGACAGTCGCACGATGTTCTCGGGTATTTTGCAGTATCGGCCGATTCCTTTTTGCTGGAACAAGAGGAAAAAGCCAAGGTGGGGCTCGACATCCCGTTTAGCACGGTTCCGGCTGTGAAAATTGGGAAGTGGGCTACTTCTCGTTACCACATAGGAAAGTACGGTTCCTATTTGCTCTACCTGGCACTGGGAATCGCCCGTGAAGTGAACAGACGAGGTGTCGCCTGTCGCTTTCTTTCCGTCGACGCAGACATCGAATTCAACGAACGAACACCGGAGTTCTATCGGGCCAATGGGTTTGTGTTTAACGAACATCGCCAGTACCGCAAACGGTCGAGCAATCGCAGTATGAGATATGATCTCTTTGACTTTGTCTAAATCGGAACATAGATACCGGACGCCATCCCCAACTTCACGGGTATGGCGTCTATTTATTTGGGGCATCCCGTAAAGGATATGGTAAGATGAGGGCAACGGAAAATTTTACATGGACAAAGGAGCAGTTTTCATGGCACATTTCATGCGTGTGTTGACCAAGACGACGCAAGCGCCGACGCTGCCGGTGTTGGTGGAGACGCTGGAGCAGGCAGGGTTTGCTTTTACCACGTTCCCCGACCCGGACGATGAACGCTACACCGCACCGGATTGGAGCAAGCTCCATCTGGCGTATGATGAGCGCAGTCACTCGCTGATGCTCGACCGCTCGCTGCGTGGACAAGCGGAGGGCGAGTTGGAAGAGGATGTCGAAGAGTTCCTCGAACAACTGCAAGCTGTCCAAACGGACGATGCCGTCAAGAAGCAGATCACCGACCTGCTGAACGAATCTCAGCAGATTTTCGCTTGCTACATCCCCGACGACATCCTCGAAGATGGCTGGAACCTCGTCGAAGCGCTGATGGAGCAACTGCTCGACGCGACAGGCGGCACGCTCCAAGTCGATGGTGAAGGTTTCTTCGATGCGGAAGGCGAGCTGCTGCTCGAAATGGAATAGCGGCATCAGCAAGTGCCACACTACAGAAAACGAACGAAAATGGATGTGTTGATATGGCAAATGTGACCCTGATCGCCACCGCCCCGATGGGCCTGGAAGCGATCGTAGCCCGTGAAGTGAAAAACCTCGGCTACGAAAATGTCCGCGTGGAAAACGGCCGCGTGGAATTCGAAGCGGACGAACTGGCCATCGCCCGCTGCAACCTCTGGCTGCGCACCGCCGACCGCGTGTTGGTCAAGATGGGGGAGTTCAAGGCGACGACCTTCGAAGAGCTGTTCGAAGGCACCAAGGCGCTCGATTGGCACAACTGGCTCCCGAAGCACGCCGAGTTCCCCGTCGACGGCAAATCGCAAAAATCGCAGCTCTCCTCGGTGCCCGCCTGCCAAGGCATCGTGAAGAAGGCGATCGTCGAAAAGATGAAGGAAGCCTACCGCTTGGAGTGGTTCCCCGAGGACGGCCCGCTCTATCGCTGCCAAGTTTCCTTGCTCAAAGACGTCGCCTTGCTGACGATCGACACCTCCGGCCCCGGCTTACATAAAAGAGGTTATCGCAAACTGACGGCTCAAGCGCCGATCAAGGAAACGTTGGCCGCCGCGATGATCGACCTCAGCCGCTGGCGTCCGCACCGCCCGTTCTTCGACCCGTTCTGCGGCTCGGGCACGATCCCGATCGAAGCGGCGATGATCGGCCGCAACATCGCACCGGGTCTGTTGCGTGAGCTGTTCACCGCCGAGAATTGGGACCGCGTCGATGAGGAGCTGTGGGCTCAAGCTCGCGAAGAAGCTGAGGACTTGGCGCAAGATGACCGGCCAATGGAGATCCTCGCGTCCGACATCGACGCCGAAGTGTTGTCGCTCGCCAACTACCACATCCGCCAAGCGGGGTTCAAAGACGTGATCAAAGTGAAGAACCTGCCCGTCAAGGAGATGAGCGTCTCCTCCGACTACGGCGTGCTCGTCTCCAACCCGCCCTACGGCGAACGGATCGGCGAAGCGAAAGCGGTCGAGCAGGCCTATCGCGACCTTGGCAAGCTGATGCAGAAAAATCCCACCTGGTCCGTCTTCGTGCTGACCTCGAACAAGGGATTCGAAAAGTTCTACGGCCAAAACGCCGACAAGAAACGCAAGCTGTTCAACGGGCGCATCGAATGCAATTTGTACCAGTATCTAGGCCCGCTCCCGCCGCTGCCGAAACAGGAAGCGGAAGAAGTTACTATTTAAAAGGAAGAAACGCCCAGCAAACGATAGTATAGATCTACTGGAAAAGACACCTGACCTCGGTGTCTTTTTTGTGTTTTCGACAAACGGCGAGATGTTCATTTTTCCAAGCATGGAAAAGGGAAGAAGGGCCGTCAAACAAGCCGATAAAGCGGCAAAAAACGAAGATTGAGCGGGGTGCGACACACAAATGTCAAGAAAATGACCAATTTGACCGCAAAAGAAAAAACATGAATGACTAAAAGACTAGTATAATACTCTGGTAGAATGCTGTCTGAACACGTCGAACGTACTATCCCATTCGACGGAGACGTGCTAGGAGTGAGGAGCGACAATAGTCCGGTCGGACGGTTGGCTCTCCAGCAATGATTAATCCATAGATAGGAGGAGGAAAAGTGGAAAGTATCTTTCAGATGCCGGATGCGCTGACGTCTACTGCCCATACAGTTGACTCTCTGTTCAACATCATCTTGATTATCACGGCGATCGTGTTTGTTCTGGTTGAGAGCCTTTTGGTCATCTTCCTTATCCGATACAAGCGCAAGAACCCGGATAAGCAAGGGCGCAACATCCATGGCAACAACACCGCCGAAGTCATTTGGACGCTGATCCCGGCGATCATTTTGGTGCTTATCGGTATTTACAGCGCCAGCATCGTCTATGACGTTCAGACACCTCCGGATGATGTGTACACGATCAAAGTGTACGGCAAGAAATGGCAGTGGGACTTCCAGTATGAGAACGGCGCGAAAACCTACGGGGAGCTTCGTATCCCGGAAGGCAAAAACGTCATGTTCAAGATCTACTCGGAAGACGTGATCCACTCGTTCTGGGTTCCGCAATTCCGCATGAAGCAAGACGCTGTTCCGGGCCGTGAAACCACGTACTGGATCAACGCATCGGACATCCCGAGAGCGGATGGCAAGTATGAAAAGGCGATCAAGTGTGCCGAGTACTGCGGCAACGCGCACTCGAAGATGTATGCTGACCTCGTCATCATGCCTTCCGACCAGTTCGACACGTGGGTCGCAGAAGAGTTGACTCGCAAGAAAACGGACGCTCAATCCGTCATCGCCGAAAACGGCTGTGCATCCTGCCACAGCATCGATGGCTCCAAGGGCGCAGGCCCGTCTTGGAAAGGCATCTTCGGCACCGAACGCAAGCTCAACGGCGGTAAGACCGTCAAAGTGGACGAGGAGTACATCAAAGAATCGATCCTCGACCCGGGCGCAAAAGTGGCAGACGGCTTCCAAGCCGGCATGATGCCGCAGTACACGTTGGAAGACGAGCAAGTCGCAAACTTGGTCAAGTATATCGAAGAACTCAAATAACCCATTCCCCTGAAAACTGGAGGTGGAAAAATTGGCAACAGCAACGGGAGATGTTGCACGTCGTTCTTTCTTCCGTGAGTGGATTTGCACGGTCGACCATAAGAAGATCGGTATCATGTACGCGCTCACTGCGATCGCGTTCTTCTTTGTTGGCGGTCTGGCTGCGTTGTTTATCCGTACCCAGCTCCTCGACCCGACTCACGAGTTGATTCCTGCACAAATGTTCAACCAAGCGTTCACCATGCACGGTACGATCATGATTTTCCTCTGGATCATTCCGATGCTGACCGGTGCGTTTGGTAACTACCTGGTCCCGATCATGATCGGTGCCCACGACATGGCGTTCCCGCGTATGAACGCTCTGTCCTACTGGCTGTTCCTGCTGGGCGGTCTGGTCCTGATGTTCTCCTTCTTCTCCGGGGAGATTCCGGATGTCGGTTGGACCGCATATCCGCCGTACTCGATCCAAACCCAAGGCATGGGCCTTGACCTGTGGATCACCGCTGTTCATATCTTGGGTCTGTCCTCGATTCTGGCGGCGGTCAACTTTATCGTCACGACCTTCAACATGCGAACCAAAGGCATGACCTTTAACCGCATGCCGCTGTTCGTCTGGGCGAACTTGGTGACCTCTTTTGTCCAGTTGTTCGGTACTCCGGCACTGGCTGGCGCGATCACCACGTTGCTGATGGACCGCCACTTTGGCACGACGTTCTACGACATTGCCAACGGCGGCGACCCGATGATGTATCAGCATCTGTTCTGGTTCTATTCTCACCCGGCGGTCTACGTCATGATCATCCCGGCGATGGGTATCGTCTCGGAGATCATTCCGGTCTTCGCTCGCAAACCGGTCTTCGGTTACAAAGCGATCGCCTACTCCACCGTCGGCATCGGCGTACTCGGCTTCTTCGTATGGGCTCACCATATGTTCGTATCCGGTATGTCCCTGTCCGCAGGTATCCCGTTCATGGTTACCTCGATGATCGTTGCGGTTCCGTCCGCGATCAAAGTCTTCAACTGGCTGGCAACCCTCTGGGGCGGCCAAATCAAGTTCACCACTCCGATGCTGTTCTCGTCGCTGGGCTTTGTCGGCCTGTTCACCATCGGCGGTCTGTCCGGTATCTTCTTGGGTTCCGTGCCGATCGACATGAACTTGCATGACACCTACTTCGTCGTCGCTCACTTCCACTACGTCTTGTTCGGTGGCTCGATGATGGCGATCGTCGCAGGTGTGTACTACTGGTTCCCGAAAGTCACCGGTCGCATGTACAACGAGAAGCTGGGCCTCTGGTCCTTCTGGCTGTACTTCATCGGGACTCACGTAACCTTCTTCCCGATGCACTTCATCGGTCTGGGCGGTATGCCGCGTCGCGTGTTCTACTACGACCCGTCGCTGCAAACGCTGAACCAGATCGCAACCATCGGTTCGTACCTGATCGGCGTAGCTTCGCTGCTGTTTGTGATCAACATCGCAGTGTCTTGCTACAAAGGCGCAAAAGTCGGCAACAACCCGTGGGGCGCACAGACCCTCGAGTGGACCGTCTCTTCGCCGCCGACCGAGTTCAACTTCCTGGAAATGCCGGTTGTCGATGCATACCCGTATGAATACGGCGAAGGCGCGAAAAAGCCGAAAAACATCGAACCCGGAATCGCGACTCACAACTAATTCACCGATTTGAACGGTTGCGGCGTCAAAAGCGACAGGGGCTGAACACGACAACAATCCGAAGGAGGAAGTCACTGTGGGTTACCGTTTACCTTTAGTCACAGCCATAGTGGTTCTGA
>DASTWJ010000192.1:0-8359 GCA_035776695.1 Bacilli bacterium | reverse complement strand
AACGTCGGAAGAGACGTTTTGGTCGCGAATTCCAGCAAGTAAACAAAGCACAGAGCAAACGCCATCATGAAAAAGTCCAGATGGGACGATTTCAGCTTCTGCCCGCGAATGAATACGCGCGTGAAACCCGGTACTTGAAACACGTTCGTCGGAACGAGCGATACCGCCAGGACAAGACCGATCAAGAACCCGAACAAACCCCATTGCAATAAGATTGTGTGCATCGTTATCCCTACCTTATGACTGTTCTAGCTGCTGCTTATGCGACTACGAATTCTTTATTTGCTGCGTGATCACTGGTGTCAATGGTAGCGCGCACGCCAATCCAGGAGTTGAGCATGTATGCGTACAGGACGCAGGTGTCATGAACGATTTGCGCCAATTTCTTGCCTTCTTTGGAGTCCGGCGTGATGTTTTCCGGGAACATCTCCAGGCACTCACCCGCATGTTCGACGTCAACCAAAGCGTGGAGATCCCAATACTCATCACCCATGCCAAGCTTGGTTACCACCGGTTGAATCGAGGCGAAGAAATCAGCTGCTACGCCTTCGGATACTGCGTTCAGACCAACGAGCTGGCCCATGTCGTCTTCTTGCAAAACGGTGCGGTAGTGGTAGCCGAGAGCGGCAACCGTTTCCACCGTCGGCGGCACATCGTTGATGTCTTCGTTCTCGCCGAGCAGACCGTGGCGAACCATCCAGGTGGTGAGCATGTCGCAGTGACCGTACTCTTCATCCGCGTGGATTGCAAAATACTTGCGGAACTCCGGGTCTTTGCAAAGCGAATAACGCAAGGACAGCAAGAGCGGAAATTCGTAAGACTGGTGAAGCAGATGACGCACCCATGCGAACTGCTCCTTTTCCGTCGCGTTTTTCACGTAGTTGAAAAACTCGATGCCTTGCACACGTTTACGATAGTCCAGAACCATTTCAGCCAACCAATGCATTTTCTCATTTCCCCTTTTCGTTTGTATGATCCCCAATGATTGCATGCGGTCTTCCCCAAGACCTTAGCAAGCAGCTACCCTTCCCCAAGGGTAACATTCGATTGTGCGGGCCCAATCCCCCATGACTGGTGCCCGGACACACCCTTTGCCTCCGAAGCATAGACGGATGTGACAAAGTTTGACAAGTTTTTCCCCAATTCCCATTATAGTCGATGGAGTAGCGAGTTGTAAACCTATTATTAACATAAATAAAATAGAAAAGCCCGTTTCTTAGATGAAGGGGGCTTTATAGCCTGAATCTTCCTGCTAACAGGGGTGTTTTGACCACGATTTGGTATAATGGAGGGAGCACATTTTTCGAGAGGGGTTTGACCATGCAAACAACTGCACACGTGCATCGACTGCCTGTGACGACGCCAACATTGTTCCCGGCGACGACGACCAACGTGTTTGTCGTCACCGACGGACGGGAAGCGGTGCTGATCGATGCCGGCTATGATCATGAGGACGCACACGCGACTGTCACCGCGTATCTGAAGTCGATCGGCTCACCGCAGGTCAAGGCGATTCTGATCACGCATTTTCATAGGGATCACACGCCGGGGGCGAAGTTTTTCTCCGCGCATTTCAACTGCCCGATCTATGCGCATCCGATCGAGGTCCCGTATGTAGAGGAAGAGATCGCGCCGGTGAAGGTGACCGGGACGCTCGAGGAAGGCGATGTGATGGCTGTGGGAGACTTGCAGTTGCACGTCTTTCACGCGCCTGGGCATACGCACGGTTGCCTGAACTTCTGGCTACCGGAGGATGAGGTGCTGTTCGTCGGCGATAACATCGTCTCCGTAGGCACGACGTGGATCGGACCGCCGGAAGGGGATCTGAAAGCGTATCTGACTTCCTTGGAACGATTGAAGAGCTATAACGCCAAGTGGATCGGGCCGGGACACGGCGAGATGATCGCCGATGTGACCGAGAAGATCGACTTTTTCATCAACCGACGCTTGGAGCGAGAGAATCAGATCGTCGGACTTTTGGCAAAAGGTTCGCTGTCCGCACAGGAGTTGTTGGAGCAAGTGTACGGGGATACGGTACATCCCAGCGTGATCTGGGTGGCGGAGCGGACGATTCAGGGGCATTTGAACAAACTGGTAGACGAAGGTCGAGCCGTGGAACTGCCGGAGAAGCCCGCTCCTCGTTATCAACTGGTCCAAGCCTAGGCGAAACAGGCCCTCTTATGGCGTTTCGAGCCCATTTTTGTTAAGATTTGGAGTAAGGATTCATCAAACGAGAACGAAAGGTGGTCTTACAAGTGTTTACCCACATAGAAGACCCGCATCAAATCCAAAAGCAACTTCCTTTCGTCGCCTTGCTTCCGGCCGAGCTGCCGAGTGACTGGAAAGTGGAACGGTTATCGGTTCGACCTGAGTCCTCCAGATGGAGCACCCTTTGGCATCAGGTTCATTCGCCGACTGCACAATTTCGCGTCAAGGAATTTTTCTTAGACATCATGGAACCGACCTTCCCCGATACGTGTATTACGGCCGCGATGGGCGATTGCTTTCAAACGGAGCAACTTACATACTGGCGAGGGACGAACTACAAAGGCCGCGACTCCTACGTGCTCTCGCTTTGGAAAACACAAGTCGAGATCTCCATCGACTGCGGCACCGTTTCGCAACCGGATATGGAACGCTTCCTCGACTCGTTACAGCCTGTCGATCCGGAACGTGCACAAGAAATCGTTCGCAAGCCGTTTCACGAAATCAGCTTCCACGCCCGCACCGGTCGTGGTCAGGCGGAGGTCGCCAGATGTTCCAAGTGGGTCGCGCCCGAGCAATCGGGCGTACAACCGCCAGAAGCGAACTTGCCCGAACACTGGGTGCTCGAATCGATTGGGCTTGGACATCAGGAAGTGCAGTTCGTGTACTGGGACCCGCAAGCGAAAGTTTACTCTCTATGGGCTTCCCGCCATCAGCAGCAAGCGTACCATCCGACCTCCTCTTGGTCGCGCAACTACTCCTCCAAGGTTCAGAGAGGCGACTACGAGTTCTACGAACACCCCGAGCGAGGCACCGTGGTCTATCATCAAGGCTCCGAACAGCAAACCGCCTACGTGTTTCGCGGCCTACCTACCACGACACCCGAACAGGTCAAGTCCTTTTTCCCGTTGGAGCAACAATAAGAAAAGCGGTCTAAACTATTGTTTAGACCGCTTTTTCTGTTCTTGTACGTATCACGCTCCTGCCGTAGCCGACTCCGGAGTTTCTTCCTGTTCGCGATAGGAAGACACGCGAGAGAACAGCGTCGCCGGGATTACGACGGCCATCAGCACGGCCGACCCGATAAAAGCTGTCTTCGCATCGAATACGGTAGCCAGTCCCCCGACAATCAAGGCGGAAATCGGGAAAGTCATCGTCAGGATCATGCGGTAAGCCGAATTGACGCGGCCCATCATATGACTGGGAATCTCACGCTGACGAACCGTAAAGGTGTAAATGTTGCACATCGTCCCTGCGATCGTCAGGATCGCATAGCCGCCAATCGCGACTCGCCAATCTTCAACCAGCGCCATCACCAACGTACCGCCAAAGCTGGCTACGGCTGCAACGAGGACGGAACGCCCCATCGGGATTATTTTCAGCAGACGCGGAGCCAGGAACGAACCGATCAGCGCCGCGACGCCCATCATCGAATACATCGTGCCGACTACGGCCGAACTCAGGTGTAAATCGCTGCCCAAATGGAACGTCATCACCGTGTACAGCGCACCGATCGCCAAGTTCATCAAGCAACCGACCAGTGCCAGCACCCACAGGATTTGCGAACGGAAGATAAAGGAAAATCCACCCTGTACATCGCGAAGGATCGACTTGACCGTCATCTTTTCCTTTTCCGTTCCCTGCTCTTGATCCGCGTTAAATTTGATCGGCATTTTATAGACGACCAACAACGTCAGAAAATAAGAGATCGCATCGACATACAGCGAGTTGGCAGCACCCAGCAGCGCGATCGACACACCCGCTACCGCCGGTCCCAGCAGATTGGACAAGTTGTCCATCCCCATGTAGATGGAGTTAGCCGATGTCAATTGGTCCTTGCGCACCAATTGCGGCAGCATCGCAAAGTCCGCCACCAAATCAAAGCACAGCGTGAAGATGGAAAGCAGAAACCCGACGACGAAGATCGACCAGATCGGCAACGCGCCCAAAGCCAGCAGGATCGGGATCAAGGCGACCAACACAGCCCGTCCGAAATCGGACCACAACATCACTTTACGTCGATCCCAATGGTCGATAAAGACACCGAGAAACGGCCCCAAGACGACAAAGGGCGCGATTTCTACAACCCACATCACGCTCATCATCGCAACGGAACCCGTTTTCTCCAAAATAAGCCATGGCAGCGCCAAACGGAAAATCTGACTGCCCAGTTTGGAGAGCGTCGCCGTCAAAAAATAGTAAGAGAACCACCTGTTGGCGAACACTCCCCATTTGCTACTTGTCTGTGACATTTTGTTTAACCCCCAACCGTATTCACTTATTCTCCAATATTTATTTTTACAAACAGCCCTCATTTCCTCTTTTTTGTCGCTTTTTATCAAACGGATACGGTTTCCCGCTCGTTTGACGATTCGAGCTCGGCCTTCTGCACCTCTTGCCATTCGGCGATTAAGGCGTACAGATGAGAATACGCTTCTTCAAACGTAGACCCGATCACCACTTGACCGTGATCTTTGGCGACGATCACGGACAGGTCTCGTTCCTGCATTTCCCGTGCGACCCCTGCGCCAAATTCAAACGTTCCGTACGAATAGAAACGAGAGGTTCGATACGACTTAAAGTAGCTCGAATAGGTCAGTTCGGGACAATGCGTGTGCAGCACTGCGTTTACATCCGGAAACTTGTCGTACAGCTCGGCATGCAGCGGCGTTTCGGAAGAAGGAGCCTTGTTTCCGCTCCAGAACACTCGATTCGCATCGGCCTGACAATCGAGAACCAAGGTAACATCCTCATCGGCCAGCTCACCCAATTTAGCACCGGACGCGGTCACCAAGAACCCTTCATCCACCCGCATCGAGATGCAGCCGGCCGTCGTACCGCTTGTCTGCAAGCGCGCCAGACGTTTAGCGATCATCTTGAATACGGGTACATACTTTTGGATTACGTTGCGATACTGATCGTTCTCATCGACCGCCTGCTCGCTCGGATACCGGATGCGGACGAAGTCATGAACCACCGAGTCGAACACCTTCAGCGTCTCCGCCATCGTGGCTTTGCCGTCTTCCACTTGCGGATGTACGATATTCACCCCATAGCTGCGCAAACGATCGAGACTCGCTTGCGTGATCGGACTGCGCCAGAGGTCATAGTTCATGTTCGGAGCCAGATAGATCGGCGTCCCTCGACCGATCGCCGTCGCCACCAACGAAGTCGCCAAGTTGTCGGCAATCCCGTTGGCAATCTTGTTGACGGTGTTATAAGTCGCAGGTGCACAGACCACCAGATCCTCCAACGGCAGGGAATGATCCGGATGCTCCTTTTGGAAGCTGGTTCGCACGAAGTGCCCGGAAACTTCCACCAGTTCCTCGATGTTTACGAACTGTTTGGAATCCTCCGTTAAAATCACATAGACCTCGGCGCCGCATTGGCGCAGACCGGCGATGTTGATCACCGCCTCCTTGCTTTTGCGCGCACCTGTCAGGATGTAGTAGACTACCTTCCCCTGTAGCGACATGTTCCTCAACTCCTTTCAACCCATGCGGATTTGTCCGTTCTACGCGCGTCGAAACGCATTCACAGTCTCCCAAGCGACACGGGCCAATGCATAGCGGCGGTACGGGTCGCCCAGCTTTTCACCAATCCGATACATGCAATTGAACACGTTCACCAAATGCACGCTGCGGTCACCACGCATCGCGCGCATCAACAAAGCGCTGTAGAGCGGCTTGATGTCTTCCCCCGATTCGAGATAACGCACGGAGGCGGCCACGATCGCTTCTTCCGTCGAGAGCTTGACAATCTCCTGCACAGTCAACTCGGGGGGAAGCTGCTCGCGTCCTGACTGGATCATCGCTTCAAACTCGTCGCACGAGATCGACGGCTCCGGCTCCGACAGGAAAAATTCCAAAATGCCGCGCCACATGAAAATCGAATCGACAAAATGTACGTCGGACGTCAGATTCATCGCCGAGCGGCAACTTGATACGCAATGTCGGCGGGCACCGACGCTTTCGATCGCACGAATCATGCAGACCGTTTGCAGCTCCTCATCTTCCGGGTCCCAAACCTCGTCCACATACCACATCGCTTTACGGCCATCGCCGCTTCTCACCAATACCAACAGCGTCCGCTCATCATCTTCCGCCATTTCTTCGCGCGGAATAATCTCCATGTCCAACGGCCGGAGGACTTCCCCCAGGAAACGAATGCGCCCCCAGGATGCTTTGGCTACACTCAACTCGGCGAAAATCGCTTTGAAAACGGTCTGCACCGTCTGGGTCAGCAACCGCCAACGTTCCTCCTTATCTAGCTGAGCGGAGAAGCGCCCATACGCATGCGCCAATTCCTTGCCGTGGCCTTCCGTCGTCATATCCGTTCGCGCGGCCAACCGTTTCAGCACATGTTGAATCACCGATTCGTCCTCAATCGTGTCAAAAACGGCCATCGCCTCAAACAGATTGCACTTAACCGCCGCTTCCAACAGGTGATCGGCCAATTCGTCGGGGTCGCTCGGAACTTCCATCCGTTCACCCGTAAATCGCGTCTCGATATGAATCGGGTAGTATGTGTTGCGCCGTTTCGCATCTCGAATCAGAAACTCGATAAATTGCACCAGATCCTGCTCATCACCTACGAAAAAATGGTCCAGCGCATCCGCCACCGCTTCAATCCCGATGACGATATGATTGTTCGGCAACTGCCACGGCGCTTCGTGTACCGCCTCCGTCAACAGTTCCGGCAGACGTTGTTTAAAAACGGATGTCGTCATCATACTCATGCTTCACCGTCTCCTCTCCCTGTCACTCGTACGGACAGAAACCGTTCTTTTGTCAACTCAGCCAACACATCCCGAATCTCTTCCGAACGGACCTGGCTAAGGGCTTCTATAAAATCGGCCGGCTGAATGCCTCGAATCAGCAAGTCGGAGAACTCATACAGGAAGTTCGGCATGTCATCGTACATCAAGACCCATTCCCCGTAAAGCTTGTTCCGTGCCGCTTCGAGCAGGCTTTCGGAAAGGCCGGTGCGCGTAAGCGTTTCGACAGTCGCCAAGACCTCATCCCCGATGCCGGTAACTTCGGGTCCCGCCGTTTCCAGAATCACCACCACCCGGTCGGACAGCAACTCGGTTCGTACCTCCAACGGTTCCACCAATCGCCCTTCCGCTTCCAACCGCAACGGGAGATCCGCAAATCGACCGAACATGGCTTCCAGCAAAACCTGAACGGCAGCGAGCTTACGAGTCACGACCGCCTTCGCCCCGTCCAGAGGGAGTTGCCAACCACAACGCCCTATTTGCTGTCCGATGTCCATGCCGATCTCGACCTCTCCCTGATAGGGCTCGCTTCTCTCCTCACAGTCAGGCAACACCGAATCTAGAAGAGTTTCCCCCGTCGGTGCCATCAAGCCCTCCACCGATACAACCTGCTCCAAAAGTTTCTCAGGCTCGAGGTCGCCGATCATCACCAGAAGCATCCGGTCAGGTCTGTAGTTGGATTCGTGAAACGACCGTATCTGCTCGGCCGAGATCGTCGCCAGGGACTCACGAGTGCCTAGGATGTTAAAGATGTCCCCTTGTTCCACACGACCAATCCGGCGCATAAAAGCGAGATCGGTCATATAGTCCGGGTCATCTTCATACATAGCCAATTCTTGCAGGATCACTTCCTTTTCCCGTCTGACCATGCCCTCATGGAAATTTGATTCCAAAACGGATTGCAACAGGATATCCAAACAAGGGGCGTACTCCTCGATCGTCGTGAAAAAAAAGGCGGTCGAGACATAACTGGTAAACGCATTCGATAACGCGTTGCATGCCGCAAACTTGGCATGAGCTTTGCCGTCTTCTCGATCAAACAAGATGTGTTCCAAAAAATGAGCCAAACCCGGCGGTGTATGCTTCCGATGTGTATCCTGTAAGTCAAAAGGTGTGGTCGAACCGCCCTTAATCGTCACCATCCCCATCTTGCGAGTGGTATCGCGGTCCCGTATCAGAACCAAGCGAAAGCCGTTCGAAAACGCCCACTCATGAACGTCTGTTCCGAACAGCGAATAAACCCGCTCCGACCTATCCGGCACGATCGTCCCCTCCTTTCGACAAATACATCAACTCCAAGCGAATACGAGAAGCCGCACGGAACACATCTTCAGGACTCAGATTCTTCAGAATTTCGATCCGTTGCGAAATCGAGCG
>DASTWJ010000191.1:0-11904 GCA_035776695.1 Bacilli bacterium | reverse complement strand
GTTGATCGACAACCAAGGCGGCGCGTTCCACCCGAACACCGCCATCGACCGCCACGAATTCAGACACTGGCTGGAAAACGTCCTCGGCACTTTGTTGGAAGACAAGACGCCGAACAAATCGGGCATCAACCGTGCGGAAGTCGCCGCTTGGGTAGATGCGAATCTGCCGCCGATGAACACCGGCGTGATCGGCGACGCGTTGCCGTACCCGTTCACCGATACGGAAGACATGACAACCGACGAACAAGGCACGTTGGATCACCTTTATAAGCTGGGCATCATGGTCGGCGATGGCCAAGGGCACTTCATGCCGGACAAAGTGCTGACCCGCGGCGAAGCGGCCGTGCTGATGCAGAACATCCTCTACCGCTCGATGCAAGGGGCGAAACTGGTTCCGTTTGAAGTCGTAGCGTCCGATGCGCGACCGGAAGCGGTGCAAGCGGCGCTCGAAGAGCACGCGACCGAACCGGGCGTGCAAGCGATCACCGTCGACGGGGCACGCTATCTCCTGATCACGGGTAACAGGCAGCCGAGCACCGGCTACGACCTGCAAGTGGCGGTGCGCGAAAATGCGATCGGCATCTTCGTGCTGACCCAAGTGACCCCGCCGCGCGAGGGTACGGAAACCGTTCCGAACGAAACGTTCCCGACAGCCGTGGTGAAAATCAAAGCGTCGACTCAACCGGTTTACCTGTTGCCGGCTGAAGAGGACAGCGCGACTGTCCCCACCGGCAAAAAAGAATAAAACCCCTACCCTGCCAAAGGAGGGACGGCCGACCAGCCGTTCCTCCTTTTACATTCTTGCTTTCCCGGCAGGAATCTCCGAACAGGAGGCGAACACATAGAGTTCGAGACGATAAACAGGAGCTGACCCGAGCTTGTCCGAAACCTACGTGGTGTTCGACTTGGAAACGACCGGGCTCAACCCCCATCGCGACCGGATCATCGAGATCGGTGCGGTGAAGGTGGAGCACGGACAAGTGACCGACACCTTTCACAAACTGACCAACCCGGGAGTGCCACTCCCGAATTTTATAAAAGACCTGACCGGACTGACCGACGAAGACCTCGCCGACGCACCGGAGATCGAAGAGGTGATGGGCGAATTCCTGCCTTTTATCGGAGATGCGATTCTGGTGGCGCACAACGCTGATTTTGACGTGCGCTTTTTAAATGAGGCGCTGGAAGAGGCAGGCTACCTCGCCTATGTCGGGGAAGTGCTGGACACGGTGGCGCTCGCTCAGATTCTGCTGCCGCGCCAGAGCTCCTTCTCGCTGGAGGCGTTGGCGGCCGCGCTTCAGTTGACCAACGATGCGCCGCACCGCGCCTATGCCGACGCGCAGGTGACAGGGCAGTTGTTCCTGCACCTGATGCAGGTGGCGGAGAAGCTGCCGTTTCTGCTGTTGCAACAGATTCACGGCTTGACCGAGTACACGGACTGGCCCCTGCGCCACTTTTTCCGTCGCTTGGCGGAGGGAACGACGTCGATCATGAGCATCGACGAGCCGGAGGGCTGTGTGACGATCGACCGCCTGATGCACAAGCCGGTCGACCTGCCGATCAAGGAGAACGAGACGGGCGACACGCTGGACGGCTTCGACATCGAAGAGGTGGCGAACGTGCTGGCCAAGGGCGGCCCGATGTCCGACCTGATGCCGGGCTATGAAGAGCGTCCGCAACAGTTGGACATGGTGCGCTCGGTCGCCGAAGCGTTCGACCAGAGCAAGCACCTGATCGTCGAAGCGGGCACGGGCACCGGCAAATCGTTGGCCTACCTGATCCCCTCCGTCTACTATGCCAAAGCGACGGGGGAGCGGGTCGTGGTCGCAACGCATACGATCAACCTGCAAGAGCAATTGAAGGAGCGCGACATCCCGCTTTTGAAGCAGGTGATCGACTTTCCGTTCGACATCGAGGTGTTTAAGGGCCGCGGCAACTACATGTGCATGCGCAAAGTCGCCACCACCGTCAACCATCCGGGGCTGACGGTCGACCACAACGAGATCACCTTCTTCGTCCGCATGTTGACGTGGTTGCTCCAGACGGAAGGCGGCGACCGCGAGGAACTGTCGCTGGCCGGCCCGCAAGCGGACAACTGGAACAAAGTCGCATCCGGCGCCGACTCCTGCATCAACAAGGCGTGCCCGTGGTTTCGCAACTGCTACTACCACCGCGCCCGCGCCAAAGCCCAGCACGCCGACGTGCTGATCACCAACCATTCGTTGGTGCTCACCGACGTCAAAGCGGAGCACAACGTCCTGCCCGGCTATGAGTACCTCGTCCTCGACGAGGCCCACCACATGGAGGACGAAGCGACCAAGCACCTCGGCACCGAAGTGTCCTACCTGCAGCTCTACGGGGCGCTGAACCGCCTCCTGCGCGATTCCAACAAGGGCCTGCTCTTTCAATTTCTGCAAAAAGTGGACGACCTGCAAGAGATTGACGCCGAGAAATACAGTTCCCTGCGCGTGACCGTCGAGAAGCTGATGGAACAGATCGACGACGTGCGCACCGCCGTGGAAGACGTGTTCGTCCAAGTCAAGGACTTCATCCTGCAACAGGCCACCGGCATCGATTCCGGGCGCAAGACGCTGCGCCTGACCAACGAGATGTTCGAAGCGGAAGAGGTGTCGCAGCTTTGGGAGCGGATCGCCTCTGCAGCGGAGAACTTGGAAACGGAAGTCCGCTCCCTGCGCAAGTTGGCAGGGAAGATGGAGGAGCAGTCGGAGGAGTTGGCCAAGGATGAGATCTACGCCGGCCTGCTCACCGACATCAGCGGGCAGATCAAGGAGATCGACCAAGGCTGGAACGACCTCGCCTTCTTCATGCGCTCCGTCGGTTCGGAGCAGTCGGTGTTGTGGATGGAGGCGCTCGACAACGAGAACACCGTCCGTCCGATCGCGTGGCTCTATTCCGCGCCGATCGACGTTGGCCCGCTCTTGAACACCCACCTCTATTCGAAAAAAGAGAGCGTGGTGATGGCTTCCGCGACGCTGACGATCAACCAGGACTTCAAGTATGTGATCAAACAGCTCGGCTTGCGCGAATCGCAGGACAACGACCGCCTGCTGACCCTGCAAGTCGACTCGCCGTTCCAATACAAGAAGCAAGCGCTGCTCTGCGTGCCCACCGACTGCCTGCCGGTCAAAGGGGTGCCGGAGGATCAATTCACCACCCGATTCGCCGAATCGCTGACCAACTTGGCCCGCGTGTCGCAAGGGCGGATGCTCGTCCTGTTCACGTCGCACCGCATGTTGCGCGAGACGTATCACAAAGTCAAGCCGCAGCTCGCCGAACATGGCATCACCGTGTTGGCACATGGTGTCGACTCGACTTCGCGCCATCGCTTGGTCACTGAGTTCCAGCGCCATCCCCGTGCCGTTCTGTTCGGAGCGAACTCGTTCTGGGAAGGGGTGGACATCCCCGGCGAGGATCTTTCCTTGCTGGTCATCGCCCGCCTGCCGTTCTGGCCGCCGAACCAGCCGATCGTCGAAGCGCGGACGGAGAAGATGGAGCGCGACGGGCGCAACGCGTTTATGGAATACAGTGTGCCGCAAGCGATCATTCGCTTCAAGCAGGGCTTCGGCCGGTTGATTCGCTCGAAAAAGGACCGCGGCGCCATCGTGGTCTATGACCGCCGGATCGTCGAGTCCCGCTACGGGCGGCATTTTATCAAGTCGCTGCCGGGGCCGTGGTTCTACCAAGGCACGGAGCGGGAAGTGCTGCGCACCGTGTACAACTGGCTGAAAACGCCGTTGCAGGAAGACGGAGATTCGCTGTAGAAAGTGGACTGGAGAGTACAAAAAGGTAATCTCCAGTCCCTTTTTTTGTAAGAAAAGTTGTACGCTCACGTTTTCTCGACAAAAATAGCGATTATTTTCCGAATTTTCTTCTACTTATATCGTAATGTCGAAAAAGATTCGTATAGAGGTAGAAAGAGGAGCTAATTTCGCGAAATTGGTCTATTTCCTCGTTTGACGGTTCTTGTCCACAGAGGCTAGGATGAATCTAATAGATTATGCAGATGGTGGGCACTCTGTGGGGGGGATCGCCGATGAAATGGGTTATCGAAGAGCCAACAGTCGAGTTGACAGTCGAAGAATTGGTGTTGCTGGCACAAGACGGAAACAAGCAAGCGGTAGAGGAGATTTTTCAACAACTGCAACCGGTGGTGCGGATGAAGGCCCGTTCGTATTTCATAGCCGGTGCGGACAATGAAGATCTGCTCCAAGAGGGCATGATCGGTCTGTACAAGGCGATCCGCGACTATCAGCCGGAGCGCGAGATTCCGTTTCGCGCCTTTGCCGAGATCTGTGTGACCAGACAGTTGATCACCGCGATCAAGACGGCGATGCGCCTGAAGCATCAGCCGCTCAACTATTACCTCTCGCTCAACCGTCCGATGTATGAGGACGACGCCGACCGCACGCTGATGGATACGCTGCCGGGACCGGCGATCGCCGACCCGGAGCATGTGTTTATCCTGCGCGAACAGGTGGAGGAGTTGCGCCAGGAACTGTCCGGCTCGCTGTCGCCGTTTGAGTTTCGGGTGCTGGCGTTGTATGTCGAACACAACACTTATAAGGAAATCGCCGACGAGATGGGCACGACCACAAAAGCGGTCGACAACGCCCTCTGTCGCGTCAAACGCAAGCTGATGGGCTATTACACGTTGAAAAATCTGGACAAGCTCTCGTCTTAATTGTATATTCGTGGGTAGAGCCGCATTCGGAGAGGAGGACATGCATCCTGAAAACGCCGAAGATCTCAGAAGCGGTCGTCCGTCGCTTGCCGGTATACCTGCGCTACCTGCAGCAGTTGCAAGACACCCGGATCAAGACGGTCTCCTCACAGGAGTTGGGGCAGAAGCTCGACATGAACCCGGCCCAGATTCGCAAGGACCTCGCGTACTTTGGCGAATTCGGGCGCAAGGGCATCGGCTATGAGGTCGCGTATTTGATCGAGAAGATCAAGCAGATTCTCAAGCTCGACCGCCATCTGCATGTCGCGCTGATCGGGGCGGGGAACCTTGGAATCGCCTTGTCCAACTACAACCGCTACACGCAGGAGAAGATGTCGATCGTCGCGATCTTCGACAACGACCCCGACAAGATCGGGCAAGTGGTGGGGCAGATGCCGATCCGACACCTCGACGAGTTGGAACAGGCGGTGGAGGAGCTCGACATTCGCATCGGCATCATCACCGTACCTGCACAATACGCGCAAGGGGTGGCCGATCGCCTCGTGCAAGCAGGGGTGAAGGGCATCTTGAATTTTGCCCCGGTGTCGTTGCGCGTGCCGTCCGATGTGAACTTGCGCTATGCGGATTTGACGACCGAATTGCAAGCCTTGGCTTATTATATTGAGTGAATGCATGCACGGGAGGCTCTTGTCATAACGAGAGTCTCCCGTGCATGTATTAGTTTAAGAGAAGGGTGGACAATATGCCGGATGGTTTAGCTATTCAAAGTTCATTGGGTATGCTATTCTTGCCTAGTAGAGTTTGGTAACCTTCATTTGATAGATTGATGGAGACGATGGAAGACGGAGGGCTGTGTGATGAAGTTGCAATACGTGAGCGGTCAGACGTTCAAAGAGTTTTACCGGATGAATCTGGAACCTTTCAAACAACAATTTCTGGACGGCTTGGCCGAACAGTTTAGTATTTTCAAGAAGTTTGTGACCACAAACAGTTCGTACATGCAGTTCTGGGAGGCGTTTTCCCATTCGATGGAACTGTTGAACGACGAGAAGTATGAGGAGATCATTGAAGGCGGATTCGAGCGCGGACGTCTGGCGGCGCACAATGATGTGCCGATGGAGACGATCATGACGGTGCTGCTGTCGTTTCGCCGCACGTACTGGGATTTTGTCGAGCAGTACTGTCAGCACGCAGAGTTGAGCGTGGCCGAGGTGATGGCGTGGGAGAAGCGCGTCAACTACAGCCTTGATACGCTTTTCCGTAACTATGTGAGCGCCTATGTCGACTACCAGCGGGAAGTGCAGGAGGCGCAGCAGAAGACGATTGAGGAACTGTCCGTGCCGGTGATCCCGCTGGACGACCACATGGCCGTCATGCCGCTGGTCGGCACGATCGACACCTACCGTGCGAAAAATGTGCAGGAGAACCTGTTGCGAAACGTGTCCGAGCACAAGATCACGCGGATCATCATCGATCTCTCCGGCGTGCCGATGGTCGACACGTCGGTCGCGGGGCACCTGTTCGGCCTCTTGGAAGCGTTGCGCCTGCTCGGGTGTGAGACGACGATCTCCGGCATTCGCCCTGAGATCGCGTCCACGATTGTCGAGTTGGGTATCGAGTTCGCGCAGGACATCGAGGTCAAGCGGACGTTGAAGCAGGCGTTGTCAAAGTATTACGTCGGGTAAGACAAGCGAATGATGGTTCGGTAAGACCCTCGGACTGGAACCCGAGGGTCTTTGTTGTAAATGATCCGCTTTTTCACATACTAAGCCTACGACGAAAAAGGAGTGGGCCAAACATGCATACGATGTGGAAGGGCTCGATCAGTTTTGGCCTGGTCAACGTGCCGGTCAAAATGTTCGCGGCGACGGAAGACAAGGACATCAAGTTCAAGTACCTGCATGACGAGTGCGGCACCCCGGTGAAGAACATCCGCACCTGCCCGACGTGCGACCGCACCATCGAGTGGTCGGAAGTGGTGAAAGGCTACGAGCACCAGCCGGGGCAGTACGTGCTGATGAAGGACGAAGACTTCGAAAAGGTCTTGCCGCAGAAAACGAAGACGATCGACATCCTCAATTTTGTCGAACTGCCGGAGATCGATCCGATCTACTTTAACAAATCCTACTACCTCGCGCCGGAGGATACGTCCTCGAAGGCGTACGCCCTGTTGCGCAAAGCGATGGAGGAGTCGGGCAAAATCGCCGTGGCGAAGATGGTGATTCGCTCAACGCAATCGCTGTGCGTGTTGCGGACGTATGAAGGCGTGATCGTGATGGAGTCGATCTTCTACCCCGACGAGGTGCGCGCGGTCACGATGATCCCTTCCGTTCCCGCCGATGTGGAGGTCGCGGAGAATGAGATGAACGTGGCGGTCAAGCTGATCGAGAGCTTGACGGTGCAATTTGAGCCGGAGCAGTACAGGAACGAGTATCGCGAGCGGCTGTTGCATGCGATCGAAGAGAAGATCGAAGGGCATGAGATCACGGAAGCGGCCGAGCCGAAACCGGATCAGATGCATGATCTGATGGCGGCGCTGCAAGCGAGCCTGAACGTCAAGCGACCCGAGGCGGCGGAACGACCTGTGGCCGTCGGGGAAACGGCGACAGGGGACGCTGATGGAGCGAATGGAGCCACCGACGCGGAGGGTGCGAATGCCCCCGGCCTGTCGGTTGTGCAAAGCCAAGGCGAGGACAAGCCCAAGCGCCGCCGTCGCCGCACGTCCACCGAATGATCGACCCGATCATCCCGATGCAGCCGACGCTCGTCGAGCAGCCGTTCGATGACCCCGGACACACGTATCAGATCAAGTGGGACGGCGTGCGGATGCTCGCGTATCTCGACGGGGACGGCGTACGTCTGGTCAACCGCAAGCTGAACGACCGCACGGACGTGTATCCCGAGCTACAAGCCTTGAAAGAGCAGGTGCAAGGTCGCTCCGCTATCCTCGACGGCGAGATCGTCGCGCTGGGGGAGGACGGCAAGCCTTCCTTTTCCGGCGTGTTGCGGCGGGACTTGGTGAAGAACACGAGCAAGATTCGGCTGTTGGTGCGGTCACAGCCAGTTTTCTTCATGGTGTTCGATCTGTTGTATCTCGATGACGCGTGGCTGGTGGACGAGCCGTGGAATGCGCGGCAGGAGCGGTTGGAGCGCGTGTTGCAAGTCTCGCAGACGGTGCGGGTGATCGACAATTTTCCATCCGGGACGGAACTGTTTCGCGTGATGAAGGAACAGGGGATGGAAGGCATCGTCGCCAAAGAGAAGCAAGGGCGCTACCTGATCGGCGAGCGCAGCCTGACGTGGAAGAAGATCAAGAACTTCCGCACGATCTACGCCGTGGTCTGCGGGGCGACGTTGAAAATGGGGTTTGTCAATTCACTGCTTCTCGGCGTCTACCACGAGGGCAATCTGCTCTTCATCGGCAAGGCGGGGTCGGGACTGGACAACAAGGACATCCAGTCGCTGACCAAGTTCGCGAAGCAGATGGGAGAGCAGCCGTCGCCGTTCGGGCAACCCGTGAAGCTCCCGCGGTCGAGCTATGACGACCTGATCTACTTCCCGCCGCAGTTGGTGGTGGAGGTGCAGTATATGGAGTGGACGTCTGACATGACCTTACGTGCGCCGACGATTCAAGGGTTTCGGGAAATGGAGGCGCAGTTGTGTGTGTTGACGTAAGGCAAAGGGGAGTTGGCGCAAAAAAGACCTAAACAGAATGCCGATGAGCGGCCTGTTGAGGTCTTTTTGTCGTGGGTTACTGGTGACGAGTTCGAGTCAGCAGCAGGTAGCACAAGAGGGCACCTACATCACACACGGCGATGACGAGCCCCATCGGTACGGCGGTGTCGCTGCCCGCAATCCCGACCAGCGGCGCGACGATCGCACCCGAGACGAAGGGGAGCAGTCCGAGCAACGCCGACGCGCTGCCGGCCGACTTCGCTTGGTTCTGCATCGCGAGGGAAAAAGCGGTCGTGGCGACGATCCCGACGCTTGAAACGACGAAAAACAGCGGCACAAGCACAAAGGGAAGGCTCGCCTCCAGTAAGATCGACAGAAGCAGTGCCAGACCGCCCAGCGAAGCGATCAGCAGGCCGGTGCGCAACAGCGTCTTTTCGTTGATCCGCCCCGCCAACCGCCCGGTGATCTGCGAGGCGATGATGATGCCAACCCCGTTGATCGCGAAGAACAGGGAGAACATCTGCGGTGACGCCCCGAAGATGTCTTGGATCACGAAAGGCGAGCCGGAGATGTACGCGAACATCGCCGCCATCACCAAGCCTTGCGACCACGCATAGCCCATGAACACGCGGTCGGTCAGCAGGCTGCGGAAGGTGGAGAGCGTGTTCTTCAAGCTGCCTGCGGAACGGTTCTGGTCCTGCAGCGTCTCCGGCAGACCGAACAGGATTGCCAGCAACATCAGCGTGCCGAGCAGCCCGAGCACGATGAACACGCCGTGCCACGTTGTGACGCGAAGCAATTGTCCGCCGACGATCGGGGCGAGGATCGGAGCGACGCCGTTGATCAGCATTAACAGCGAGAAGAACTTGGTCAGCTCCGAGCCGTTGTACAGGTCGCGCACGATGGCGCGGGAGATGACGAGACCGGCTGCCCCGGCCATGCCTTGGAGCAGGCGGAGCAGGATCAGCGCCCAGATCGAGCTGCTGACGGCGCAGAGGAACGAGGCGGCGCTGTAGATGACCAGCCCGATCAAGAGCGGTTTGCGCCGCCCGCGCGAGTCGCTGAGCGGGCCGACGACCAGTTGCCCGAGCGCCAGACCGAGCAGGCAGGCGGTCAGGCTGAGTTGGGTCAGCGAGGTGGTGGTCAGCAAGTCGGCGGTCATCGCCGGGAGGGAAGGCAGATACATGTCGATCGTCAGCGGCCCGAAGGCACCGAGCGAGCCGAGCAGAAACGCCATGAACAGCCGACGCGAGCGGATTTGATCCAGCGTAGGCGTTGGTTTTACAGTGTCCATCTAGGTATTCAATCCTTTCCGGGAAAATAAGTTCGTGTGCATTTTAGATCATACTGTAACTTGCACGGCACTAGTTGTCAATGACGAAACTTTTCGTTGAGCGGAAAAAAAACCTCCCGTCCGTGCAGGGAGGTTTTTGGTATTTCGTCTTTCTACTTCGGATCTTACTCCTGATCTTGCTTCCATAACTTCCGCATCTCCGCACTGGACAGGAGTAGTTCCTCCAACGTCCCTTGCGCTTCCACGCGACCGTCTTTCAGCACGATGATCCGGTCGGCTCGCTGGAGAGCGGCTTTGCGGTGGGACACGACCAGACAGGTCAACTCCTCCCGCTCAAACGTCCGCTCCCACAACCGACGCTCCGTTTCCACGTCGAGTGCGCTGGAGAGGTCGTCGAACACCAGCAACTCCGCCTCGCGCATAAACATCCGCGCCGCCGCCGTCCGTTGGATCTGACCGCCGGACAAGCGAACTCCGCGGGTGCCGACCTTCGTAGCCACACCCTGCTCCATCGCAGACAAGTCCTGTTCCAACACGCCTTGGTAGATCGCCTGCTCCAGCTTTTCCTTTTTCGGAGGGAGACCCATCAGGATGTTGTCTCGCACCGTGTCGGTAAAAAGGCGCGGTGTTTGCGGCGTGTAGGCGCTGTGCGGAGGCACAAAGTGAGCGGCGGGCTGCTCGATTCGCTCGCCGTTCCAGTAGATCGCACCGCTCTGCAACGGAACCAAGCCGAGCAACGCTCGCAGCAGGGTCGTCTTGCCCGAACCGATGCGTCCCGTGATCACGGTAAAGGAACCGCGCTCGATGTGCAGGTCGATCCCCTCGACCCCTTTTCCCGTCGAGGCGTAGCGGTAGGTCAGCCCTGTCGCTTCGAGGGTTTCTAAGCGGTGTGCTTCCGTCTTCGGGGTGTGCGCGACAGGCGGCAACTCTCCCTTCAAATGCAATGGCCCATGCGCCAACATTTCTTCCGCCGGCCGTCCTTGAAACATCTCCAGCAAGCGGCGAATCGACACGCCGACTTGCTTGTACCGCGCCAACACGAAGCCGAACATGCTGGTAAACTGCGTCACCCACGCCAAGTTGTAGAGGAAGAAGGCAAAATCCCCGACGGAAAAGCTTCCGTCACGCATCGACTGGGCCACGAGCAACAGGATCAACCCGGTGCCGAGCGAGGAGATGTTGGCGGTGATCGAGAGCAGGACTTCATTTAACAGGCGGTCTTTCAGCGACGCTTGCGAGCGGACTTCGTTCAGCCGACCGAAGTGGCGCAGGACGTTCTCTTGCGCGTTGCCGACTTGAATCGCCTGTACCGCACCGAAGATCTCGCCGATTGCCCCCGTCACCTGTCCGGTTGCACGGCGGCTTTCCACGCGCACTTTTTCCAAGCGCTTTTTCGCCGCGTTGGAGAGGAGGACGACGCCGAACAGCGGCACGAAGACGGCCAAGGTGATCCACGGGTCGATCCGCAGCATCATCACCAGCGACACGGCAAAGAAGGCGAACAACCCGAGCAGGTCGAGCACGCCGCCGCCATAGCCGATAAAGGAGGTCACGTCGGTTACATCATCGCGAAATCGGTTGACCGCTTCACCCGCCGAGCCGGAGAGGGCGCGGGCACCGGGGCGGCGCAGGATGCCTTGTAGCAGGTTCTTGCTCAACAGCCCTCGCGCCGCAAAGCGAAACGTCACCGTCGCCCCGATCAGCGCGTAGATCACCGCCGTACGCCCGACCGCCAACATCACGAACATCGCGATCAGCCACCAGATGATCGGAGCATCCGCGCCGTTGCTCATGCGGTCGAGGATCTGCTTGGATAAGAGGCCCGGCACGAGCATCAGCATCCAGTTGGTGATGCTCAGGAAAGCTTGCAGCGCATAGACGCCCGGACGATAGCGAATCAGGGCGCTCAACACGGCTGTCCGTCTCATACGGTAGCCACCTCCAGCCCCGTTTGCAACAAACGAGCGTAGCGGGAATCGGGTTGGGCGAGCAAGTCTTGCCGTGCGCCTTGTTCCGCGATACGACCCTGTTCCAGAATCAGAATCTCATCCGCTCGCTCGATCGTCGCCAGCCGATGGGCGATGATGATCGTGGTTCGGTCTTGCAACAGCTTGTCCATCGCCCGCTCCAACAGGCGCTCCGTGTTCGGGTCGAGGCGAGAGGAGGCTTCGTCGAGCACGACCAAGTAGGGGTCTTGCAGGAACACGCGGACGAGGGCGAGCAATTGCGCTTC